>DASPTY010000207.1:0-3091 GCA_035623175.1 Candidatus Limnocylindrales bacterium
CTCGCATCCGCGACTCCCTGGGTCATATCGGTCTCCGGCCCGAACCGCATCATCATGCTTACGGCTCCCAGCTTCGACGCCCTCTCTGATGGTCCGATTGAAGTGTCCAACTTCGAACTTTTCACCCTTCATGACGTGACCCCACCCGTAAATGTCGTCATCCACGGCGACGACTACAAGAAGCGTGAAGTCGAAGATTCCCTCCGTAAAATCGTTCAGTACGAACTCCGTCTCATGGATGGTGCGCCCTACGAAAACTACACCTTCATCTTCCACATCGGAAAAACCGCGGGTGGCGGGGGCATGGAGCACGCCAATTCCACCGCTATCTCTATCCCCTCTGGAGACTATCTCGCGAACGTTTCCGCTCACGAATTCTTCCATCTCTGGAATGTGAAGCGCATCCGGCCCGCCTCCCTCGAACCCGTGGACTACACCCGCGAGATGTACACGCGCGCTCTTTGGTTCGCCGAAGGCGTCACCAACACTTATGCCTCCTACACGCTCGTTCGTTCCGGCATTTGGAAAAAGCAGGAGTTCTATCAGGATCTCAGCGCCCAAATCACCGACCTCGAAAGCCGTCCGGCCGAACAGTGGCAAAGTGCCGAACAGTCCAGCCTCGACGCCTGGCTCGAAAAATATGGGCTGTACCGGCAGCCCCAGCGCAGCGTCTCCTACTACACCAAGGGCCAGATTCTCGGCTTCTTGCTCGACATCCTTATTCGCCAGCGCACCGACAACCAGCACAGCCTCGACGACGTTCTCCGCGCCATGAACCGCGATTTCGCGAAGTCCGGCAAGTTCTATCGCGAGTCGCTCGATATCCGCCTCACCGCCGAAAAAATCGCCGGCTCTTCTTTCGAAGGCTTCTTCACAAATTACGTCAGCGGCGCTCAGCCGCTTCCTTACGCCGAACTTTTCGCGCAAGCTGGCCTCTCACTTGAACAAAAGGAAGATGTGCGCGCCACTCTGGGTTTCAGTGTTCAGCACGAACCCAGCGGCCCCTGGGTCGTTACAAGCGTCGATTCGGGCAGCAGCGCCGAAGCGAGTGGCCTCAAGGTCGGCGATGAAATTGTGCGCTGGAATAATGGCGACATCCCTCGCCGGCCCGAGCGCTGGGCCTCTCAACAGAAACCCGGCGACGAGCTCCATCTTCGCATTCGGCGCGATGAGCAGGAGGGAAAGATTGATCTCCGCCTGGGTGAGATTCGCCAGAAATTCTATATGGTCATCGAATCCGCCAGTGCGAACGATCTCGCACGCCGCATTCGCGACGGCCTCCTACGCGGCACCACCGACCCCCTCACCGCTCGCAACCCTTGATTTCCCTCATTTATGTCATTCCAAATCTGCGGCCATGGCGAGCGTCGGATCTACCTTTCGCTGTAACCCTCCTGGGTGCCCCACCCTCGGTTTTTGCGCCTACTTTGCGTCCCGGATGTATCTGAGGGAAGGGTGGGCCCTGGGTTCTTTTCTCCGAAGCTGACGGCTGATGACTATTGCCTGAATGCCTGACTCTCCCCTTGTAGGGGCTCTGAAGTCCGCATCGTTTATGTCATCCCGAGCGGAGCGAGGGATCTGCTTTGCGTCTTAAGGTTTATGCGGTCTTTTGCCCGTCCCCTCCGCACACCCTCCCCTAACTCTTGCTTTACTTAAAACCGAAAACTTATAACTTATTACTTACCCATGCTCCGCGCCGCCTTCATGTGCACTTTCATGACCCTCTACATCCTCATCGCCGGCCCGCCTTTGCTCATCTACACCTTCCTCACCCGCCACGTAGATGCTCTCTACTGGGCCGGCATCAAGGGCGTGATGTTCTTCGTCAATTGCGTTGGGGTCCGCGTCCACGTCAAGGGCAGGGAACGCATTCCCGCCGGTACGTGTATCTTTGCCGCGAATCACACAAGCTCCGCCGATGCCCCCGCCGTCGTCGGCGCCATTCCACGCCGCGTCTCCGTCCTTCTCAAGCGTTCACTCTTCGATTGGCCCATCGTCGGCCAAGCCTTTTATCTTGCCCAGTTCATCCCCGTGGACCGCTCCAACCGCGATTCCGCCATCCAAAGTCTCGAGAAAGCGACCGAAGCGCTCCGCAATGGCCAGTCTTTCCTGATTTATCCCGAGGGCACGCGCAGTCCCGACGGTCGCCTGCAGGACCTCAAAAAGGGAACTGCCGTCATGGCCATCAAATCTGGTGTGCCCGTCGTTCCCATCGCGTGTTCCGGCGCTCACCGGATCATGGAAAAGCGCAAACTTAAGATCCGCCCCGGCAATATCGTCGTGGAATTTCTCGACCCGATTGACCCGACCAGGTATTCCTTCGAGGAAAGGGAATTATTGCTGAAGGAAATTCACGACCATCTCGCCGCCGCGCTTCCTCCCGATCAACGTCCCCTTGGCTTCCCCGGCGCTGCCTGAACTGTAGCGCCGGCCTTCAGGCCGGCTCTCTCCTTTACGCCAACCTGAAATGTGGTTTCCAACGCCTCGACCCAAATGAACTCGCGGATTTTCATTGAACATCGGAGGGTGCCCCACCCTCGGCTTGCCCGCCGTAGCCTTGGCGAAGGCGGGTTTCTGAGGGTGGGTCTTGGGTTTTCTTTTTCTTTACATCTTTACCTCTTCACTTCTTCACTTCATTCTTTCTCTTCTCCAACTCCGCCTCCAACTGCTGCACTCTCCTCTGCAATTCCGGCAGCCGGTTCAGCGCCGCCATCATCTTCAACCACTGCCGGTTCTCCACCGCGGGATACCCCGAATACAGCGCCCTTGCCGGCACGTCGTTTGGCACGCCGCTCTGCGCCGTAATCACCGCTCCATCTCCTACCGTCAGATGTCCAGCGGTCCCCACCTGTCCCGCTAGGATGCAACTCTCCCCGATTCGCGTCGATCCTGCCAATCCCACCTGCCCGCACAGCATCGTATGCGCACCCACCTGCGACGCGTGCCCTACCAGCACAAGATCATCGATTTTCGTGCCCCGGCCGATTCTCGTTTCCCCCACCGTCGCCCGGTCCACGCACCCGTTCGCCTGCACCTCCACATCATCCTCAAGCACTGCCGGCCCTGATTGCGCCATTTTGTACCAACTTCC
>DASPTY010000208.1:0-6248 GCA_035623175.1 Candidatus Limnocylindrales bacterium
CGCCGACTGCGCCGGGCTGCATCCCGGCTTGTCGTTGCATCCGGGATGCGGCGTGTGCCAAACGATCTCGCCCGTATCAAGTTTCAGCGCAAAAAGTCCGCCCCCGGTCTTGGGGTCCACTTGAAACGGGTTCCCGAAGACCGAATCCTGCGCGCCGGGCGTTCCCGGAGCCACCGGCTTCATGACCAAGTCGGACACTGCAACGTAAACACTCTTTTGGTCAACCGCCGAGCCCCATTGCACGCCGCCAACCGAGCTTCCGCGCCCCACACGCCGCTGCCACAGCAGTTCACCTTGCTTGTCCGGATCCAGCGCGTAGACGATTCCCGATTTTTGGCCGGCAATCAACGCGCGGCGCCCGTTTCCCAGCTCCACTAAAATCGGCGAAGAGCCAAAATCAAAATCGGGGCCCTTCGTTTCAGGGCAATTGTTCTGCTTTTCCGCCGGAAGACCGCAATCCAGGTTGAACGCGTCGCCTTTGGTCATTTGCTGTGACCACTTCAGTTTCCCCGTATCCGCATCAAACGCCAAAAACGCATCCGAAGTTTCCGCCGCCGGATCCGAATAACTATCCCCCGTGGTCACGTAGACCGTGTGCGTCTTCAAGTCCACCGTCGGCGACGACCACACGCCCGCTCCCGACGGCCCCCAAAGCTGCACACCGAGCTTGTTCTTGCGAACCGGCTTCGGCTCTTCCGTTACCGTATAGCCTTTCCAAAGAATTTTTCCCGTCACGGCGTCCAACGCCGAGACGCTGCCGCGAAACTTGCAGCATTCGTATTGCGGATTCCCGCCAAACACTTCTTCAACCGAAGAAACAGGCACGAAAAGCTTTCCCCCGGCGAGCGCCGGCGCTCCCGTAATCTGCGCCGCGGGATGACTTTCCAAGGAAGTTTTCCAGAGCAGTTTTCCCGTTGCGGCGTCCACGGCGTAAGCATTCGCGTGCTGGTCCCCGAAGTACGCCGCCCAGCCGCTCCCGTTTTGTCCGATGCTCACCGCCGTGCGCACCGGAAAATCCGCCTCGAACATCCAGAAAATGCATCCCGTCTCCGCGCTTAGCGAATAGACTTTTCGCTCCGCGCTTCCGACGAACACTCGTCCTCCCGCGACCGTCGCTTGCCCGAAGGCGCGCGTGACTCCCGGAAACCCGAATGCCCACTTCAGCTTGAGCTTCGGCACTTGCTCCGCCGAAAGTTGTGCCATTTCCGCCGGCTGAAAGCGATGTTGCTCTAAATCGCCGCCCCAGCCGTTCCAGTGCGGTTTCGCGAGCGGATCGGCGAACGCGGCGGCGCTGGCCGCCAGACAAAAAGCCTCGGGCGAAAACTGTACTTTCGCGGGCTGTTTCCCCGTGAGAAATTCCGTAAGGTCGGCAATCTGCGAAGACGACAAACCAAATGCTTGAACCACCATCTTTCCGGTCATCAATGCGAAGCGGATGTTCTCCGCCGACATCTCCTTCAACGCCGCGCGGTTCGGCGCCCGCGGCACTTCGTTGTCGTGGCAAGCCGCGCAGCGCTGTTTGTACAGCGCTTCCCCCGCCTTGTTGGTCGCGTTCTGCTCCCGCGCGCCAGCCTGCTTTGCAGGCGTCTCCTGCTGCGCTGGCGCAGCTTCATCCGCAGTTTTTTGTAGCGGCGCTGCTTTATCCCGAGCAAATGCGAGGGAATGCTGCGCCCTAATTGGCGAAAACGCCGCCACCGCGCACAACACGATTGTCATTCCGAGCGAAGCGAGGAATCCACGCCTCGGCGTATCCTTCATCTTGAGGCTCCAGAAACAAAAATCGCCTTCGGAATCATCATGTGCACGCCCCTTACCCGAGAACCTAGCACAATCCTGTCATTCCGAGCGAAGCGAGGAATCCGCGCTCAGACTGTTGCTCATTTCGAGGCTCCAGAAACAAAAATCGATTTCGGAATCATCATATGCACGCCCTTATTTCCGTCGACCAATTCTGTAATATGCAAGTCCGCCGCCACGCTCGCCAGCATATACGCATCGTCGCGCGTAAGATGCTTTTCCGTCATGAGGAAATCGATCATCTCGTGCACCGCAAGCTGCGCGCACATATTCAAGTCATCGTTCAGCCCCATGGTGATGTAGTGCGTGGGCGTTTCCGCGCGCGGCCACTTCAAGTGCATGTCCTTGCGCACGATGAATTGAAACGTGCCGATCAGCGAAGTTTCCAGCGCGGTGATGTCCACTTCGCCGTCGCCCTGCCCGGCGTGGCCGTCGCCCACTTCAAAGAGCGCGCCGGGCGCGTGCACGGGAATGTACAGCGTCGAGCCGGCGACAAGGTCCTTGTTATCGAGATTCCCCGCCATGATCCAGGGCGGCCCGCTGTTCCAGCGGCCTGCGGTTTCCGGCGGCGCGATGCCCATGCTGCCGAAAAACGGATGCAGCGGAATCTCGATGCCCGGCGCGAATTTCGCAATCATGCGCTTTTCGTCGAGCGGAATGATTTTGATTTTCGCGTACGGATAATCGTCCGGCAGATAGCCGCGGCCCGGCCCGAACGCGTTGTATGCGTACGGAATCGCCAGCTTGATCGCCAGGATTTTCACTTCCAGCACGTCGCCGGGTTGCGCGTCTTCAATGTAAACCGGTCCGGTGAGAATGTGCCCGCCGGGGCCTTTGTCTTTCACCTGGTCGGTGATGTCGCGCAGCGATTGCTCCACCTGCTCCGGCGGCAAGCCCGCCTTTTCCAGCCGCTCGGGGCTGTTGGTGATGAGCGTCTGAATCTCCACCGTGTCGCCCGATTTGACGCGCAGCACCGGCGCGGCCTTCGCGTCGTAGTAGCCCCACGCGACGGTCTTCGGCGTCGGCTTCAGCGTATACGTCCCCTGCGCGCTCACTTCTTGCGGCAATGAGGCGAGAATTATCGAGGTTCCAACGAACAGAAGTGCATCGCGAAAACCCATTTCGGTCTCCTTTGCCCTCGGGGATCTTCATTCGTCTTCGATTTCCAATTGCCAATTAACCAGCGAACACTTCCGCCCTTTCACCGTCAAAGTCACAAAAGCGTCCTCTGACGACGCTGGAATGATCTTCTTCTCAATGCTGTTGGAAGACGACCGACCTTTGCACACTGCGTTCGCATCTACGTCGTAATCAGTATTGATAAATCCTTCCAAAACTGCTTCACCCTTTGCGTTCGTCGGAGTTTGCTCATCCGCGACCGAGGAATAGGGATTGTGCGCATCACGCAGATAAGCGGTAGCGTTTTCTGCCGGTGATCCATCGCTCCAGGTCACACGAACGCGAACATGCCGTCGTTTGACTTCGTTTCCAACACCGAATTCAATATTTGCAATTCTTTCTCCTGAATGCACTTCGATTTCAGTCGCTCTAGCTGCTTCATTGCCTTCCGGGTAGTAGCGCGAGTCGTATGGAACGTTGAGGGTCGCGGAATGGCCAATCTCAAAGCCGAGGATATATTTTCCTGGCTCTACATGCTTGAACTCAAACGCAGTATCGTTGCCCTCTGTCATGACCCAGCGTTTAGAGCCTGCATGGGACCTACTGAGACTCTCCGTGGGGATCAGAAACACTTGAGCGAAGCGTGGCATTTCTCCTGCTGCCACCAAGTGCCCCGCTATGGTGGCGCTGCTCGCTGAAAAAAGCGTCATCTCGTGACAGCCTCCCCCATGCACTTGGACATCCTCGGAATCCACTGTCAAACCGCTTGGGAGACCATCCACACGTACTCTGTACTTGCCCTGGGTAGCCGGGGAAAGTCAAAACTTAGATCGGAACCAACATCAGCTCTGAATAGCCCATTCTCACTTTCAGCGACTACCGTAGTTCCGGCCCGGTTTTGACCGGGGTCTGGGTTCTTCAGTATAGGCATGAAGGGTGGGCGGCGCTGCTTGTCTAGAGTGCCGTAGATATGCCCGACTTTCGGCGGATTTTTCATGGACTGTGCATATCTCAGGTCTTCCTCTGAAGCTTCCACGGGCTCTCCGTACGCCTTCCACTTTCCACTCTTTGAATGATAGAACCACGCGAGATAAAGGCCAGTATGTCCGAAATTCGGTCCGCAATCCGTCACAGGGTCCTTCATTACCAGTTCGTTCGGAGGGGCTCCACGGTAGATCTCAGAAGCCTGCAGGGTGACAAACCTGTCCTGGGCACGCTTTTCGATCTTTTGCACGCTGACCAGTGCGACAGCATCTTCCTCCCAGAATCTTTGGCAGATTGGAGGAGGAGTGACCGGAGACACTACGCATCCCAGAGCCGTGCTGGAGCTCATCAAGAAAGCGGGAACCAATAGGCTACTTCTACCGAGCATTCTTTCACCTCAGGTGCTACGGATGGGTCATGCCCTCGGGTTTGACCAGGGCGTCGAATTCTTCCGCGGTGACGTAGCCGAGCTTCAGTGCGGCTTCGCGGAGGCTGATGCCGGAGTGATGCGCGGCTTTGGCGACTTGCGCGGCCTGGTCGTAGCCGATCTTGGGAGCGAGCGCGGTGACCAGCATCAGCGAATTGTGGACGTAGTGGTCGATGCGCTCTCGGTTGGCTTCGATTCCCGCTACGCAATGATCCACAAACGAGTTGCAGGAGTCGGCGAGCAGTTCGACCGAATGCAGATAGTTGAAAATCATCACCGGCTTGAAGACGTTGAGCTCGAAATTGCCCTGCGAGCCGGCGAAGCCGATGGCGGCGTCATTGCCCATCACTTGCACGGCCACCATGGTCAGCGCTTCGGACTGCGTGGGATTCACTTTGCCGGGCATGATGCTCGAGCCCGGCTCGTTTTCCGGCAGCGCCAGCTCGCCGAGGCCGCAGCGCGGGCCGGAAGCGAGCCAGCGAATGTCGTTGGCGATTTTCATGAGGGAAGCGGCAAGCGTTTTCAGCGCGCCGGAGGCGAACACGATTTCGTCGTGCGCAGAGAGCGCGGCGAACTTGTTGGGATGCGAGCGGAACGGCAAGCCGGTCAGCTCGGAGATTTTGCGCGCGGCGCGCTCGGCAAATTCGGGGTGCGCGTTCAATCCCGTGCCCACCGCCGTCCCGCCAATCGCCAAATCATACAAGCCGTCGAGCGCCACCGCGGCGCGCCCACCGTCGCGGTCGAGCAGGCTGACGTAGCCGGAAAATTCCTGGCCGAGCGTAAGCGGCGTGGCGTCCTGCAAATGCGTCCGGCCGATTTTGACGATGTCCCCGAACTCCATCGATTTGGCTTGCAGCACGTCGCGCAGCTTTTTAATTGCCGGTAGCAGGCGGCGCGCGGTTTCCGTGGCCGCGGCGATGTGCATGGCCGCGGGAAACGTGTCGTTCGAGGATTGCGACATATTGACGTCGTCGTTCGGGTGGATGGGCTTCTTGCTGCCCATCTGGCCGCCCGCGATTTCGATGGCGCGGTTCGAGATGACTTCGTTCACGTTCATGTTCGTTTGCGTGCCGCTGCCGGTCTGCCAGATGCGCAAGGGAAAATGCTCGTTGAGCTTTCCCGCGATGACTTCGTCGGCCGCTTGCACGATCAGCGCAGCTTTTTCGGCCGACAGCTTGCCAAGGTCCTGATTAACGAGCGCGCAAGCTTTTTTCAAAATGCCGAACGCCCGAATCAGCTCGGGCGGCATGGTGTCCTTGCCGATGGCGAAGTGGATGAGCGAGCGGGCGGTCTGCGCGCCGTAATAGCGGTCCGCGGGCACTTCGATCTTGCCCATCGAGTCGGACTCGGTGCGCGTGGGAGCGGCAACTGCGGGAACGGTGGCTTCAGACATAAAAAACTCCTGGATGGTTCTGGAGACAGAGTTTAGCAGGATGGAGGAAGCGAGGTAAGGACGTAAGGAAGTAAGGAAGTAAAGAGAAGAAGACGAAGATGAACCTTTGAGGGTTAAAGACTTGAAATGAGGCAGATGCCTCGCTTTCGAGCACGAAGAGCACGTTTGCAGGTAGCGAGTTCCAAAATGGGAAGAATCCAGGTACACCCCGGCAGTTTTCGTAAGAATGGCAAACAAAGGAGATAAGTCGAGGCACTAGACCATGGTTTAAGGTATGACCAATTCGAGGATGGGAGGAGGGCGCGGGCTTTGAGAGGACCGCGCGGCGGGCAAGCATAAGGCAGCGGGCACAGTGAAACTGTGCCGGAACGCAAAGCCTCTTCACTCGCCTCCATCTTTGCCGAGTGAATCTCGAGCGACGCCCAATAGAAAAACCCCACATTCGTGTTCGGGGCTACAGCGATAATCCGCAGAGTCGGAAAATCGCGGAGCAGCGAATCACAAAGTGGGGGGCGTTTCTGCGATTCG
>DASPTY010000209.1:0-17463 GCA_035623175.1 Candidatus Limnocylindrales bacterium
AAAAACACCAAGAGCACGCCCAACTCGAAGAGAATGAGCATGCCGATGACGTTCGCGAATCGATTTCCCAAGGACGCGTTAGGATCCTTTTCCGAGTCCGGCTAATCTATCCGCGACGTCGCGGTAATCGATGTTCATGCCGTAGACCTGGGAGAAACTTTTGCGCGCAGCGGCCGTTTCGCCGGCCAGTTCCTGCGCCACTCCCAGATCATACCGCAACGCCAGTTTACTTTCCGAATCGATGCCCGGCGTATTGAGCGCCCGTTCGTACCAGATGGCCGCGATATTCGGCTGGCCTTTTTCCATGAACGCCAGACCCAGGAGCGTGCTGCACTGCATCGCATAACGGAAAACCTTGCCACGATCGTTGGCCTTGGCAACTTTCTGAAACTCCCCGATCGCCTCCTCCAACAGGCCCATCTCTCGGAAAGCAATTCCGAGGTTGTAATGTGTCTCCAGGTCTTCGTCTTCCGCGCCCATCTCGCCGAGTTCGGCGCGGAATTCGTCGAACACATCCTTCAGTGGCCCGGGTTCAGTCAGTGCGCCAGCAGGCTGCGGCACCGGCTTGGACTCGGCCGGAGCGGGTTCAGTCGCCTGCGGTGCTGAAGGCGTCAGCTGGCCCAGACCCAATTCGTCGATTTCTTTCGCCAGGTCGGAAAGGAACTCGTCAGACGAGAAAATATGAGCGTTCGCCGGTGGTTGAGCCGCGGGTTTGGCGGGTGCAGGTGCTTTCGCGGGCGGCATCTGCGAAAGCATCTCGTGCGGTGGAACTACCTCTTCGGGTTCCAGCACCAGTTCAAATTCCTGGTCAACATCAAACTCGGGTTCCGGTGTCTGTGCAGTAGGCGAAGTCGCTTGTGGTTGTTCCAGGGCCGGGTCGTGGCTTTCCGAGGCGATTTTCGCGTGTTCCGGAACGGGCAGTGCAGTCGGCTCCTCACCCGGGAGCAATTCCTCCTTAGCGTGTTTCTCCTTGGTTTCGGAGGCTGCAGCGCCTTTGGCTGGATGGGAAGACTCGATCGGGACTTCTTCCACTGGACTGGCCCACGACTCCGGATCCACCGCTTCCACAGGCACATGGAATTCCGAATGGCCGGTCTCCTCGTAGGATGGCACCAGAGTTTCAGCCGGCAGTGTCGCTGCGGATCCTGCCGCGGGTTGTTCTTTCTCTGCGATCAATTCCGGAAAATGAATCTCCTCCGCTCCGGGCTTGGAGGCTGCACCTGGTTTTGTCGCAGCTTTTCCAGATGGCTGGGTTTCAGGCTCTCTCGTCTCTTCCAGCAGGGACGCCCACTCATCGGAGAGGTCAACTTCTTCGTGTTCGGGTGAGCCCGCGGCCACCGGCTCGGCGGGCGCTTCTTCGACAATTTCGACGGCTGGCGGCTCTTCGGGGGGAACCTTTTTGGCCGGTTCTGCTGCGGGCTCTGCCGTTTCTGCCGGAACTGTGGCGACCTCAGGCGTGCCATCCGCAACTGGCTCCGCCAGAACTTCTTCCATTGGAACCGTTTCCACTGGTTGCGGCATAGCGGCGGCAACCGCGGCCTCAAGGTCAGCGTCCGATAGACCCGCAGCTCGCTGGAAGCGGCGGCGCAATTCCCCAAATCGCTCGCTACCGCGCGCGTCACCCCGTTGAGCGTGGATGTGCTCGAGTTGCGCAGCGAGTTCGGCGGTCCGCCGGTCATCGCCCGCGCCCAGAACGAAGTCCAACAACTTTTCCAAGGTCGGCGTGTGCGTCGGGGCGCGCCGCAGGATGGCTTCCAACAGCCCAATGGCTTTCTGTGTAAGCCCGTAGCTGGCGAAGAGATCTACGTCTGTCAGCGACTGGGCGATGAATTTCTGCGTTTCTTCGTCGAGCTCCGGCTCTCCCGCGGCGGCACCTGAGGCCTGCGCCGCAACCTCGGGCGGCTCCTCTCCAAACGTAGGACGCAGCTTCTCGACAGGCGCCTTAGGGAGTTCCACCTGCAGATCTTCACCCGCGACCACGACATCAGCAGGAGGTGCGGGCTCCTCGGCCAGCAAACCCAATTTCCTCAGGACATCATTGAGCTTGCGCTTGGGCGCATCGCTTTCCGGCTCGCGGTCCACCAATTGTTGGAAGATCTCTTTGGCACGCTCCAGCTTGCCCGCGGCCACCAGGGCATCTCCCAGTTGCGCCAGGCCGTCCGGGAGGCGGAAGGAATCGCTTGTCCGGCCGTAGGTGTCCACCAGCCACTCGAGAGGCTCCAGCCTTCCCGGCAACCTGGTGGCGAGTTCGTTGAGGAGGTGCGCCACGCCTTCATGTTCCCCAGCATCAATCATCGGGAGACGTATGCGGGAGATCAGGCTCATGGCCCTTTCGGCTTGTCCGCCTGCGAGCAAAGCTTCCGTGACCTTCTGAGTCGCGCTAAAGTTCTTTTCGTCGAGGGAGAAGATTCGAAGCGCCAACGCGGTCGCCTCGTCCCACTTCGCGCTCTTGAGGTACAAATCGAGCAACAACTCGGCCGGCTCGCCGCCTTTGTCGAGGTCAGGCACTTTTTCCAAAATCTCCGCCGCCTTGACCCCATTGCCCCCCGTGGCATACGCCCGGGCCTTGATGATGAGCGCCTCCAGGTGCTTCGGGCTGATGTGCAGAGCCTTGTCCGCGAGCTTCTCGCATTCTGCGTGATCCCCGCGCGCCAGGGCCCGTTGCGCTGCAGAGACGTACGCCTCCAGGGCTTCGCCGGACTGCCCCATGGCTTGGTACAGATCCGCCAGGCGTATCTGAATCCGCAGATTGTCCGGCTCTGCGGAGAGGAGCTTCTTCAACAGCGCTACTGCTTCCGGCTGCTTGTTGTTCTTGAGATGGAGTTCCGCCAGTTGCAGGAACAGCGGGCGCGCCTCGCTCATTACGCCTTGTTGCACGTACAGATCGGCCAGCTTTTCGAGGGGACGAATTTCTTCCGGCGCCAGCTTGGCGATGCGCTTATAAACGGCAATGGCTTTGGTGAGGAAACCGTCGCTGACGAACAACTGAGCGAGCCGCTCGAAGTAGTCGATGGCCTGAATGGTCTCGCCTTGGCGGATATAGAGTTCGCCAATGGTCATGAGCGTGACCTGGTCCCGCGGCTCGTACTTCAGAATCTGCTGATACTCGGCGATGGCCTGCGCCACCTTTCCCTGGTTCAGCAGCTTCTGTGCAGCTTCGACAAATTTGCTCTTGTTATAGGCCATGCGCTATTAGCGACAGCTTTCCCCCGAAAGCCGTTACGACTTTCTCTTGGCTGCGGTGCGGGCGGTCACACCTCTGCACCCTTGTCTTTTTCAAGCTACCCTCCAGGGCGTTACCCGTCAACGAAACACGGCAAGATTGTGAGCATGCAGTTATCCCCGTGGCAGATACGCAACCCACTAGAGAATAAATGGCGAAAAAACCCTCTGCCGCGGACAACAACCCCGAGCACATGCCGACCCTGGATTCCTTATCGGCCGAGTCGCGGCCTTCCATCAGGAAGAAGAGACGCCCCTGGGACCGGTGAATTCAGTCGCTGTTGGGCCAGATTTCGAGTGGCAGCGCTTCCTGCACGGCGCCGGTGGCCCAGCAGGCTGCATCGCGCACGGGGGCGAAGGAATGCCGGTGGAGCGGCGTCGGCCCATGGAGGCGCAATGCTTCCAGATGGTCAGGGGTCGCGTAGCCTTTGTGCCGGGCGAGTCCGTAAAGAGGGAACACGGCGTCCCATTCTTCTATGCGCGCATCGCGGTGCGTTTTGGCTAGGATCGAAGCGGCGGCGATGGACACGCTGCGCGCATCGCCCTTGATCAGAGATCTCTGCTCGATCAAGACATCCAGTTCCATGGCGTCAATCAAGAGGTAATCCGGCTGCATTGGAAGCTGCAGCAGTGCGGCAGTCATGGCCTGGCGGCTGGCCTGATAGATATTCCAGGCGTCGATGCGCTGGGCGTCAATCTCCGCGACAGCCCAGGCCAGGGCGTATTCGCGGATGCGCGCAGCGAGCTCGAGGCGGCGCTCCGCGGTGAGCTTCTTGGAATCGTCCAGGCCAACGATTCTGCGCTTAGGATTGAGAATGACCGCGGCGGCGACAACGGGACCGAACAGTGCGCCACGCCCGGCTTCATCAAGACCCGCGATGCGCGTCCAGCCGAGCTTGCGCGCCGCTCGCTCGAAACGGGAAGAGCAGAGTCGCGCCATGATGGGTGAAGTTGCAATGGAATCTTAGCATGTGTCCCATGATTTACGGATTTGCGACCGGCCGAAGGGCGTAAAGGATCGAAGCATGTGCGGGCAATTTGACCTCGAGCGCCTCGGCGCGGCCAAGGTCTTTGTGTTCCCAAAGATCTCGCAGCGAGTAGTTTTGCTCTTTCAGTCCCAAGTCTTTCCACGTATATCGCAAGGTCTGAGGCTCATCGCCGCGATTGAAGACCGCCATGTAGAAGCCGCTGCCTGTTTCCTGTTCCGCGAGCCATAAGGCAGATTTTTCGGTCGTCTGGACGGCGTGGTTTCCTTTCGAATGTTGCTCTACGGCGATCACCTCCGCGTTCGTCAGCAGAGATTTCGTCCATTCGTCGCAGAGCAGGAGATTCCCGCCCATGATCAGCGGAGACCGAAAGATAGACCAAAGCGTGAGCAATGTCCGCTGTTCGTCTTTGGTCAGGCGAGACGCTCTCGGCTGGCCCCACCCAGGTGCAGGCTCCAGTCGGCCAATCGCCAACATGTCCGCGTCGGGCCACTTTCCGGGTTGGGAATGGACGGCCCATGCCGCAGCCCGGTCGAATTGATTGTTGATACCTTGAGGAAAATTCTCACTGCCTTGCCAGACGTCCCACTCATCGTCCGAAATGCGCCACATATTCGCGTACCTTGCCATCTCTTCGGCCTTCTCGAGGGGCGCGGGTCCAGGCGACAAGCTGAGCACAATCGGCCGTCCTGAATTTCTTAGTGCTTGGCTCAAGAGGCGAATCTCTTCGCCTTTATAGGGGTGGCTTGAGATGCAATCCACCTTGACGAAGTCAACTTGCCATTCGGCGAACTGCCGCGCCACGGAATCGTAGTACTCCCGCGCGGCCGGCTTAGTGGTGTCCAGGCCATGATTAAATGGATTCCATGGGCAAGTGTCCGCCGTGTTCGCTGCGTCTTGGGCGTGGAATGCAGATCCCTGAATCGGCAGATTCTTCGCCACCGCCTCTTTGGGAATTCCCCGCAAGATGTGCAATCCGAATTTCAGGCCGAGTTTATGCACGTAGTCCGCCAGCGGGCGGAATCCGGCGCCGTTCGCCGCCGACGGAATCGTGTTCACCGCGGGGGTGTACCGCCCGAAATCGTCCAGACTGAACTCCGCGTCTTTTGCGTTGTAACCCGCGGCATGATTTTTGACGTACCATCCCGAATCCACGACCACGTATTCCCAACCAAACGACTTCAGATTTTTCGCTATCCAATCCGCAGTGGCTCGAATATCGCTTTCTTTCACACTTTCGCCGTAGGCATCCCAACTGTTCCATCCCATCGGCGGCGTAACCGCGATTGTGGGCTCCTGCGCTCTTGCATCGCTCATGCTTGCCTCACCGCACAGCACCAGAAGAATCGACACACACAGCCAGAATCCTTGAAGACGCGCCATCCTGAACACCTCCGCACCTTGCAATTCAGCCTGATTCTATCTGAATTCCCGGAAGCCTCAGGGAGTCTCCGTCACAAAGCACTGACGGAGACCTTTCTCCGATCCTTGTACGACGTCGCCATCAACTGTTCCTTTGATGCGTTCTTCGGCGGGATGACAGATTTCTGGTTCTTGCTTCGGGGTTATCCTCGTCTAGCTGTTCGCACCTGCGCGTGGATTGTAATGCTGCTGGCCGCCTATTGTGCGGCACGCGAGATCGCAGGTGCCAAAACAAGGAGAATCGCGCCGGGGGAAAACAAAACGGGACAGGCGAGCGAGCCTGTCCCGCTCTGAATTCGTTTGGATCTATGGCTATGCGTTCGTCGTGGCGGGCGTCTCAAGCGTCTCTTCCCGGCCGGCGCGCTTGATGCGGGCGGCTTTGCCCTTCAGAGACCGCAGGTAGTACAAGCGGGCACGGCGAACGCTGCCCTTGTTGACGACGTCAATGGAGGCGATAGAAGGCGAGTGAAGCGGAAAGATGCGCTCCACGCCGGTGCCGAAGCTAACGCGGCGCACGGTAAACGTGGCGCTACTAGCGCGCCCTTTCTTCGAAATCACCACACCTTCAAATGCCTGGATGCGCTCCTTCACCTTCTCGCCTTCACCTTCCAGCAGGCGGACATTCACCCGGACGGTGTCGCCGGGGCGAAACTCGGGGAGGTCTTTGCGCAATTGCGCTTCATGCAGCTTACGAATCGCCGGATTCATTTTCAGTATTCCCTGCAGACCCACTCAGGCGGGGCCAGCACTTCTAAGCCAAACTGTAATTATAACGGACCGCTTTCTGTTTGCCTAGCCGTTTCTCCGGTCCGCGAACACTCCTGCACTCTCTCGCCCAAGGGGGTATGCTAGTTGCTGGGACTAAGTGAGGCAGTCTGCATTTGGAACACGGCCGATGCGTTTGCTCTTCCTCATCAGTGTGGCGCTAACACTTGCCGCAGCTTCCGTCGTTGCTCAAGAAGACGAAATTGTCGCCAATCTCGCCGGCGGCCGCGTTCTTATTCACGTCACCCAGGACGCCATTATTTTCTCCGCCATCGACCATCCCTTGGAAGCAAAGGCCGTTCCTCCACGCGTCGCCACTATCGGGTCAACTCACATAGGCATCTTCTTCGGCGCTTCCGAATGGCAGATTCCGGCGCAGCCCCGACCGATTCGACTCGAGCGGCAACTTGAGGACGTGCGCCCCGCCGAAACAGGGGCTTACAGGCCACCTGGCTCCGGAGAGGAGGATCTCGAGATCATCGGCGTCACCTTCCTGGAAAAACTGCGCCCGCTGGTTTCGCAACTACACCATAGGTTCGATCTCAAGCCCGACGAACCGCTCGTCGAAATCGTACTTATCGGGTACGCGCCAAAGCAATACGGGCCGGAAGTTTGGCTCATCGACTACAACGTCGAGCAGGAATCTGTGGGCAGCCGGAGCGAGTACTGGCAAACGCACGCGCTCCGTCCGCGCTTTACACAACTCTATCCCCCCGAAAAGCACGCAGCTAAAAATCTGGTCGAAGTGCGTTTCCCCTCGGAATTAGAGGGGCTCCCTCTCATGGCCCTGATTCAACAAAACGACCCGCGAATCGCTCGTTTGTGCTCTTCCGAGCAGCGCTTCGCAAAAGTGGTCGAACAACTTGAGCACGGCCAGGCGAACAAATCCAATTCCGAGGATGCCGCCGATTTCATGCGCGCCGCTTTGCCGCTACTTGCCGGCAACGCGAGTTTTTTTGAAGGCAAGCTGGGTGAGGCCGGAGGCTTCGATTGGATCGTTTCCCCCGAAGAGCCGCAGGAGAAGGAGCAGCGCGCCGAAGACAAGGACCGTCCGCCGGACGCGCCCACCCTCATGCGCAAACCAAAAACTAATCCTTAGATCAAGGTAAAGCCGATTGGATCGTCCCGTTTGACGATGCCCCCGCTGGACAAACGGCAATACGATTTGGACCCTACCGCCAGCTCATCCCTCAATCCCCGGCAGCCAAACGACGCCGTCCGTGGCGTCCAATGTCCCGCCGGTAATGCATGCCCTCGAATCGTATTTTGCTCGCGGCTTCGTAAGCTTTCTCGAGCGCTGCATCCAGCGACTTTCCTGAGGCCGTCACACCAAGCACGCGCCCGCCCCTCGTCACAATCCTACCGTCTACACTCTTGGTGCCTGCGTGCAGAACTTTGACATCCGCGAGTTTTCCTGCTTCTGCGAGGCCGTGAATCTCTTTGCCGCTCTCAAATTTCCCGGGGTATCCACCCGACGCCAGCACTACGCAAGCGCTTGCGCCGGGCTTCCACTTGAGCTTTTTCGGCTGCAAGTTCCCCGTGGCCACGTCGCTCAACACTTCCGCTAGATCGAAATCCATCCGCGCAGCAATCGCTTGGGTCTCCGGATCACCCAAGCGGCAATTGAATTCCAGAACCTTGGGGCCTTCCTTCGTCAGCATCAAGCCCACGTACAAAAATCCTCGGTAGCGGATCCCGTCCTTGGCCAATCCCCTCAGGGTGGGTTCGACAATCGTCTCAATGATCGTGCATCGCAAGCGGTCCGGCAGCAGTTCGTCTGAAGAGTACGCGCCCATTCCCCCGGTGTTGGGACCTTCGTTGTTGTCGAAGACGCGCTTGTGGTCACGTGTCGGCACCAGCGCCGCATACTTTTCGCAATCCATCAGCAAAATGAAGGACAGCTCATCTCCTTCGAGCGTCTCTTCCAACATCACGCGTTTCCCGCCGGCTCCCAGTTCGTTCTTTTCCATCACGCGCTCAATGAAATTTGTCGCGGCGTCAGGATTGGGCGCGACGAACACACCTTTTCCTGCGCACAACCCGTCCGCTTTGATCACCACGGGCCAATCAACCGCGCACAACGCCCCGTAGGCGTCCCCCGGCGAATCATAGTGACCGTACATCGTTGCAGTCGGGATCTGGTGTCTCGCCAGAAATTCCTTTGCGAAGACTTTGCTCCCTTCCAGCTGTGCGGCCTGCTTCGTCGGGCCGATGATCGCCCACTTCCGTTGCTCAAAGGCGTCAACGAGGCCATTCACGAGCGGCAATTCGGGGCCGACCACCGTCAGATCGGGAGCGATCTTCTCCGCGAGCGCGATCAGCCCGGTGACGTCTCCAGCGTCCGCGGCAACGCATTCGGCCTCGCCTGCAATCCCGCCATTCCCCGGTGCGCACCACACTTTCTCCACTCGCAGGCTTTCCTTTAGCTTCCACACCAGGGCATGCTCGCGCCCACCGCCACCAATCACCAGAATTTTCATGTTCGCGACCTTTGCCTCAACTCCTCGAACAATAGTCGCCGCTCTAAGCAGTGTCAACCGGCCTGAGTCGCACGACGATGCAGCTATTTTCTGCTCTATGGTCGAGAACTGAAGGACCAGCACCAATCGGCGCTATTAGCGTTGCTTTCATCGTCACTATAACTGATTGGCCCCACCTGTCCCTCATGCCAGCCTACTTCCCTTTCCTTTGCCGAGTACCCTGGACACAGTCGCTTTGGACCTTGGCGAAGTTCCGAGCTGTTCCGGGAGGATCTCGTGCTCATCCCGTTGCGTCACGAAAACATGCGCGGACGAAGGTGGCCCATCATCACCTTCACCCTGATCGGGTTGAACCTCCTTGTTTTCCTGCTCACCAACGGCCCGATCCAACAGCAGCATCAACAGCGCGCCCAGGTGCGCATTCAGATTCTGGTCCTTGCCGCAACTCATCCCGAACTGCACCTGTCTTCCGAGGCCAACGCGTTCGTCGAATCCGTCAAGAAACAGATGGGCGACCAGTGGGACAAAGCAGCGGCGTATGAACGGACGTCAACGAGCACCCACAGCAATCCTGCTTTCGAGACCGACGATCCCGTCCAACTCCAGCAGGAGATGGATTCCCTATGTGAAGCTTTCGAGGCCCAGCAAAACAACGACATCCTGGATAAGTACGCCTTTGTTCCTGCGCACACACGTCTGATTTCCTACCTCTGCGCAAATTTCCTGCATTCCGGCTGGCTTCACCTAATCGGAAACATGTGGTTCCTCTGGCTTGCAGGGTTCATTCTCGAAGACAACTGGGGCCGGCTGATTTATTCCGTGTTCTATCTCGTCGCGGGTGCTGCTGCTTTGCAGTTCTACGGTTGGTGCGCCCCCGGAAGCTATGTCCCCCTCGTCGGCGCTTCTGGTGCCGTCGCAGCGCTGATGGGTGCATTTTTAATTCGCTTTCCCAAGATGAAGATCGAGATGGCCCTCTTTGGCCTCATTTTCCGTTTCAGGTTCAAGGCACCGGCCTACGCGCTGCTCCCTCTCTGGGTAGGCATGGAATTCTTGTATGGCTCCGTCTTCGGCGCCGCGTCGCCGGTTGCGCACTGGGCGCACGTTGGAGGATTCGTGTTCGGCATGGCTGGAGCTTATGTGATCATGCGCACGGGGCTGGAACAAAAAGCGAGTGACGCGATCGAGTCGAAAATCGGCTGGTCGGCTGATCCTGACATCGTGCGCGCCACCGAGGCCCTAGAGAAATCACACTTTGATGAGGCAGCCAATATTCTGCAGAATCATTTGAAGCTGAAGCCCTCTTCCACTGATGCACTGGAAATGCTCCAACAGGTGCAATGGCGGCGCAATGACATTCCCGCGTATCTACAGGCTACGGCGCAGCTTTGCCAACTCCATCTGAAAGCGCAGAATTCCGAGGCTGCCTGGCGTGAATATGAGGCTTACAGCAACGCAGGCGGCGATAACCTCCCTG
Source organism: Candidatus Limnocylindrales bacterium (assembly GCA_035623175.1). Taxonomy (GTDB): domain Bacteria; phylum Acidobacteriota; class Terriglobia; order Acidiferrales; family UBA7541; genus Acidiferrum. Next base: position 10,350 of record DASPTY010000209.1, read on the forward strand.
CGCCAATTTGGTTGGAAATTGCACGCATGCTTGAAGCACAGCAGAATTTTGACCGCGCGGCAACCGAATACGAGAGGCTCGCGCAAGCTCACCCGACCGAGAAGCAGTCCATCCTCGCTCTCGTCGCTGCGGGACGCTTATACCTGAAGAGGCTGAATCGACCTCACGAAGCACTAACGTGTTACCAGACCGCGAACACATCTAAAGTCCCGCATCTCGATTGGCAACCCAATATTGAATCTGGGCTGCGAGATGCCCAAGCGGCCGCTGCACAGTCCGCGTTGCTCGCGTTTAAGAACTGAAGAGGGACAAGAACGCGCCCCGATCTCCCTAACCATTACACGGTGACATATAGGTTAGGCACGCTACGTGGAGCTTTGACGTCTAGCTCGCCTGGCTCACCGCATGTATTGGAATCGTCACGCCAGCGGCTGCGTCCGAGGACGCTAACATGTGGCAGCGCCCGTCGAAAATCCCGCCAGGTTCAATTACCATGCAAGGCGAGTGGACTTCCCCGGTAACGACGCCTTTGGGCTGGATCTCGACCCGACCTTTTGCGAAGATCACGCCGTCGAATCTTCCCGCGATGACCACGCGGTTGCCTTCGATTTGTCCTTCAACTTTTGCGTTGTCGCCGAGGATCACGGTCTGCTCGGAAATAATGTTTCCCTTCACATGCCCGTCAATCCGAAACGTTCCGGTCAGCGTCAGTGTGCCTTCCAGTGAAACACCTTGATCGATGAATCCTGTCCACTCTTCCCCGCTGCCGTTCTTTGATGTACCTGGCCACTTAAATGCCATGAAATCTCTCCAAAGACTTATTCTACCAATTTAGCCTGGAACGAAGAGAAGTCAACGCTGCGCGTGCGATGAAGTGTCGAATGGAATCACTGCACAAGAGTGCAGGCGCGCGGAGAAGTTTGTCCGCACTACGTCATTAAGCGGTCGTAAATTCTCATCAATTGAGCGTCGTCGTAATACTCCAGCACAAGCTGGCCAGGACGTATTTTTGTTTTCTGGCGAAGAATGACTTTTGTGCCCAGATGCCGCTGCAATTCATCTAGCGCTTCTCGGATGTTCGGATCCAACTGCGTTTCCGTGAGACTCTTTGCGCTGCGAGACCTGCGCGACGCCAGCCGTTCGATCTGCCGCACGGTGAGCCCGCCACGGGCGGCACGCTGCGCATAGCGCATGCGCAATTGCGAGTCTGCCACCGCCAAAAGTGCACGACCGTGTCCCGCGGTAAGCTTTCCTTCTTCGATCCAGTCCTGGATGGTGGGCTCGAGCTTTAAAAGGCGAATTGCGTTCGCCACTGTGGCACGATCTTTTCCCGTGCGCTCCGCCACAGCTTCCTGCGTCGCGTGGAATTCATCTATGAGGCGCTCGAATGCGCGCGCCTGTTCGATCGGGTTCAAGTCCTCGCGCTGGATGTTCTCTACCAGCGTCATTTCCAGCGCCAGCTCATTGGGCACTTGACGTACGATCGCGGAGACTTTGCTTAATCCTGCGCGTTGCGCAGCTCGCCATCGCCGTTCGCCTGCGATTAGTTGAAAGCGATTCCCCATCGGCCGAATAACAAGGGGCTGAATGATTCCACTCGTCTGAATCGAACGTGCCAGTTCGTCCAGCGTTTCTTCGCGAAATTTGGTCCGGGGTTGATAAGGACTTGGCTCAATCAGATCGATGTCTATTTGTAAAGGCCCTGCCTGGACATGAGCCATCGCAGGCGCAGCCGCAGCACCACCACTGCCATATGAAGCGGCGCCGGCTGCGTGCGGATGCCCTTCAGGGGGTTTTGCTGGCGTTTGGGGTTCAGGCTCCCGAATGAGCGCTCCGAGCCCCCGCCCCAAGGCGTTTCTCGGCATTGGCAATCACCTCCTGTGCAAGCTGTGTGTAACCCTCAGCGCCTTTGCTATGAATATCATAGAAAATAATAGGCTTACCAAAGCTAGGCGCTTCCGCGAGGCGGACATTCCTTGGAATCAGACTCTGAAATACCTGGGTCCCAAAGAAGCTACGCAAGTCTGTAGCAACCTGTCGGGAGAGCGTGGTGCGTTCGTCGTACATGGTGAGCAGGATGCCCTCGATTTCCAGGCTAGGGTTAAGTGTGCGACGAATGCGCATGAGCGTGTCCAATAATTCTGACACGCCTTCGAGCGCTAGGTATTCACACTGGATCGGAACCATGACGGAGTCCGCGGCTACAAGTGCGTTTAGCGTAAGAAGGTCCAGTGCTGGAGGACAGTCGAGAACAATGAACCCGTATTTGAGCTTCAGAGGCTGAAGGAATGTTTGCAGTTTATACTCTCTGCCCTCTGCCATTACAAGCTCAACGGCGGCTCCAGCCAGGTTTTTGTCGGCGGGGACGACTTCTAAGCCTTCAACTTGAGATTTTTGAACCAGCCTATCGTACGGCTCGCCGAGGATCAGCGCGTGATAGAGTGTCCGTCGGGAGGGATCCTTCTGAAAACCGATGGCGGCAGTGGCATTTGCTTGAGAGTCGCAATCCACGAGGAGGGTAGGTTGTTCAGCGGCAGCGAGGCAAGCGGCGAGATTGACGGCGGTGGTGGTCTTTCCCACCCCACCTTTCTGATTGGCAACCGCAATGACCCGGCCCAAGAGGACTCCCCTAAACGAACCAAAATTAGCAGAGGCACGGAGGAGAAGCAAGTTGTTTCACGTGAAACAGTGGTGTGCGGCAGATTTTCACTGGATTACTGAATTGTTTCACGTGAAACATGGGCACGCATTATGTTCACTCGCCATAAGTTAGGGAGCTGCATTTGATCGCTCTGTCCTCAGTGCGAGTGTTCCATGTGCAGCTCGTAACACCATGACATGCGGCAATAGTTCCACATGGAACATCGTGCCGTTGGAGCCATTGCTGGGGCGCGAGAGTCAGCTGGTTGGACCAGCTATGAGGAAACTTGTTCCATGTGGAACGCACTGACAGCAGTTATTCGCCTCTCAGCAAAAACTCATCGTCAACTTGATGAATTTTCAAGTGTTATTGTCGCTCCGCCGACGCTGGAACGCGCTTTGTGCCCACGAGAAGAAAGCGCCGCAATGATTGCGGGACGGCGATCGGTTCCAGCCACTCCCAATGCGGTGATTTCCGCACTTCGTCCAAATCCCGACCCCCGATCCAAAGTACGACTCGCCGCGCAGACAAAGGCTCCGATGCCGCCCAGTCCAGGAAAGGCCCGAACTCTCCAAGTGCGCGCGAGCAGACATAGTCTTGTGGCGCTAGAGCCTCGCTCAACTCCTCGTAACGATTGATTAGCACCCGCGCATTCACGAGCTCGAGTTCTCGAATGACCTCCGCCAAGAATGTGCCCTTCTTCAGATTCGACTCCACTAGAGAAAGCTCGATCTCCGGGCACATAATTTTTAGAGGAAGCCCGGGAAATCCTCCGCCCGAGCCGATGTCGGCGAGACGACCAGAACTGATGGGCACCGCTACCGCCGCAAACATTGACTCACAGAAGTGACGATGTAGTATATCGAGAGGATCACGAATTGCGGTCAGATTCAACTTCTCATTCCATTGCAACAGAATCTTTATATATTGTTGAATTGATGAGACTTGCTCTTCATTCACTGTGATCTGAAAGTCGCCCAACGCACGTTGAACAGCACCTTCGGATAGGGGCCTATCCCCGCCTATTACCATAAAAGTAAATATCCTCTGCGACTACACAAACTCTATTTCTCCGCATTTGCTGGAAAAAAGTACCGCGGTCCCGCGATTCCTGCGGCAAGGTCCACGGCGGAATGCCACGCCATGCCTGGAACCAAGCTGTGTGTCCACAATCTGCAACCCGCCAAGACAATTCCGACGAGCGCCGTGCCCACCATTCCACTTCTTCCCTGATAAGCATGCGCTAGGCCGAAGAGAACTGATGTGATGATGACAACAGCCGATGTCGGGATCCCGGCCCGGTCCAGTGCTGCCCACGCGAAGCCGCGGTACAAAAACTCTTCGCAAACTCCTGCGGTCAGTGAAAGCGCACAATACGGAGCGACCTCAAAAGTGTTTCTGGGCAAGAGACGTTCCGCGATTTTGCGAAGCAACTCCGGAACGGGCCCGCTCAAGCGGCTAACGCGGCTCAGATTGAACCATTGCAAAGCTCCCAGAAGCCCCGCGCCCACAAGTCCGACGAGGATCAAGACGAGAGTCAGATGCTGAGCGAGGCCGAGTTGCGAAGACGTCAAGCCTCGTGCGAAAGCACGCCATGCCACAATTCCTAGCAGGATCCATTGAACCGCGATCGTCGAGCCGTAAAGAGCAAGCTTTTCTCGGGTGTCAATTCCTGGCTGCGCCAGCAGGCGCTTTAGGCGGACACGACCGCGCCAAGGAATAAGCACGCCGAGCACGAAAAGAATGAACCAGAAGTCCCAAGGCATTGTCCGATGAGAACATTTTCTTGGACACAAACGCAAGTTGTCCCTCGAGGCGTGTAACACGAGAAATATGGTGATTGCATTTTTGCATGCGCAATCTTTGCTGAGGGAGCAGGAATTTCCCAGCATGGCTATAATCAAGGCGCAGTACAGCGAGGTGTGGCTTGACCGATTCCGTGAAACTCACGGCGATGGTCAAGGCAGCGGGTTGAGCGGCCAAACTGAGTCCCGGGACGCTGGACTCGATACTGCGCCGCTTGCCACTGCCGAATGATCCGAATGTGCTCGTTGGTTTCAGCACCAACGACGACGCGGGGGTGTATCTGCTCGCGGAAGGATTGGGGCTGGTGCAGACGGTCGATTTCTTCACGCCTATTGTGGACGATCCATTTACGTTCGGCCAAATTGCCGCGGCGAATTCGCTCAGCGATGTGTACGCCATGGGCGGGCGACCGGTTTCCTCGCTTTCTCTTGTGGGGTTTCCCGAAAAAGGTGACACGGCCATTCTCGAGCAAATCATTTGCGGCGGCCTGGAAAAAATGAACGAGGCCAAATGCCCAGTAATCGGCGGCCATTCGATCCGGAATGAGGACATTCAGTTCGGCTATGCGGTCAATGGCGTGGTCAATCCGCTGCAAATTTGGCGAAATGTCGGCGCGCAGACAAATGACGAACTTCTTTTGACGAAGGGGCTTGGTACCGGAGTAATCTCCACGGCACTCAAAAAGGACAGGGCCAATGACGAGTCGCTTAGTGCGGCCATCGCTTCGATGTCGCAACTGAACCGCGCGGCTGCTGATGTGCTACACGAGGTCGAAGCCAAGGTTGGGCCTCCCTCGATCCATGCCGTCACGGACGTCACTGGTTTTGGTTTACTGGGCCATGCACGGGAAATGGCTTTGGGTGATCCCGCGGCGGGAACGCATCCTGTGACGCTGGAAATCGACTACCGCGCCGTTCCACTTCTGCCGGGCGCGCTGGAGGCGGCACGCGACGGCATGCTCCCCGGCGGCCTGAAAAACAATCGCGAGTTCCTGGGCGATTGCGTTGGATTCGCTGCTGGCATTCCCGAGGAACACCGCGCTTTGCTTTATGACCCGCAGACCTCTGGGGGATTGCTGATCGCGGTCGCACCGGATGCGGCGTGGAGCGCTCTGACTGCGTTTCGCAAGGAGGGAATCCCGGCGGCAAGAATCGGCCGGGTCCTGGCAAAGACTTCGCCTCTGCTGTCAGTTATCTGAGGAATCGCGCGGAACCTACTCGATGGACACGATCACGCACGGGATTGCCGGAGCATTGATCAGCAAGGCCGCTTTTGGCGGGAGCGACCTGTTTCCGCCGATGGCGATGGATAAACGCCGCATTCTTACCTGGGCGCTCATGTTCGGCGCGATTTTTCCCGACTCAGACGTTTTCCGAGACTTTTTTTCGCGTAATGAGTTGCTGATGCTCACCTGGCACCGGAGCATCACGCATTCCTTGCTATGCTTGCCGGTCAGGGCGGTTATCCTCGCGGCGCTGACAGGCGGCATTGCCCGATGGCGGAAGTGGGAAGCGCCTTCGTTCATGACCCTCACCGGGCTGTACGCCGTAGGAATCCTGAGCCACATTTTTCTGGATCTGGTAACAACGTTTGGCACGATGATCTGGTCCCCGCTGGAATGGTCGCGGCCCACGTGGGACATTCTGTTCATCATCGATTTCACGTTCACGGGAATCCTGTTGATTCCGCAATTGCTGGCCTGGGCTTATGAAGACCCGAAGCGTACGCGCTGGCGCGCAACTGTGATGTGGCTGATCTTCACGCCTGCCCCCTTTCTTATCTCCAAAATCGGACAGATGGCCGGTGCGCCGATTTCCAACGCGGCAATCCTGGTGGCGACAGTATTGTTTGCGGCGTTGTTTCTGCTCCCGGCGGCACGAGGCTGGGGACACCGAGTGCGATACGAAGCTTGGAACCGCGGCGGGCTTACCGTTGCGGTTGCCTACGTTCTTGCGGCAACCCTGGCGCATCACGTCGCCCTGGAACGAGTAAAGCAATTCGCGGCGCAGGAGAAGATCGAGGTTCAAGCGATTGGCGCGCTTCCGTTGCCGGTGTCCATTTGGCGCTGGGATGGACTGGTCCGTGCGCCGCGGGGCGTCTACGAGATGCGCATGGATTTGACTGACGGGTTGCTGAAGGGGGGCCCGACGACAAACCCCGGTGTTTTGGAGCACAGCTATTTCCCCGATGCGTTCCCGAACGAGTTCATCGAAGCTGCACGGAAACTCCCCGAAGTGCAGGAAGTGCTCTGGTTCGCACGATTCCCCGTCACGCGGTATCACAGAGAAGGAGAAGACGCGGTGGTGGAGTTTTCCGACTTGCGATTTCCTCAGGTCCGGCGCGACCGGCCCGCATCGTTTACCTATCGTGTGCGCTTCTCGAAAGCGGGTGAGGTACTCTCGCAAGGCTGGGTGCGCCGGTAGCCGTAGGTGCGCATATCAGGCATGAAGTTGTGCACTTACCGCATAAGTCGGCAATGACAGACTCAGGCTAAAGCCTAAGCTAGGGGCAGGATCCTACTTTGCTGGATGGATGACGATGTGGCGCTCTTCGCCCGTGCCGACGCTTTCCGTGCGCACGCCGGGCATATCTTTCAGCGTGAGATGCACGATGCGGCGCTCCCGCGAGGACATGGGATTCAATTGAAAGGGCTGTCTTGAGGTCAGG
>DASPTY010000210.1:0-12175 GCA_035623175.1 Candidatus Limnocylindrales bacterium
ATCGTCATCGTCAGCTTGCACTCCCCCAAAGAAAAGGTCTGGGGCATACTTCTCGCTCTCAACCCCAGCGGGGTAACCATGCGCGGCATTGACCTCAACTCTTTCGATCATTTTGTGAACGAGATCAATCAACTCGATGCCGAACGCGTCGGCCTCCCCACCGTCTTTTTCCCCATGACGCGCGTTGAACGCATCTCCCTCGACGAGCCTTCCGGTTCCATCCCCAGCATGGCCGAGATTTTCCAGCGCAAGATTGGCCGCACGCTCTTCGATTACCTCGCCCAGTTCGCGTAGGATAGGCTTCAGCCTGAGTCGCACGCTTGACGTCGAACTTTAAACTTTCCACTTTTGACCTTAAACTCTAACCAATGAAAGTCCGCATCTGGACGGTACCCAATCAAATCACGCTGTTGCGCCTTGGCATCCTGCCGTTTTTTCTGATTCTGGTGATTTATGAGGAATTCCGGTGGGCTTTGCTGGTGCTCGTGTTCGTCGCGCTGACCGATGCGATTGACGGCTACCTCGCCCGCAGGTTACATCAGAGGTCCGCCCTCGGCGCCTATCTCGATCCCATCGCGGACAAGCTCCTGCTTTCCTCTTCGTTCATCGTGCTGGCCATGGGGAAAAAGATTGCTTGGTGGCTCACCATTCTGGTGCTCAGCCGTGACGTCTTGCTTCTGGTCGTTGCGGCCGTGATCCTCATCATTCAGGGCTTCCGCGCTTTTCCTCCCAGTCTTCTGGGCAAGGCCACGACGTTCTTCGAGATTGCCCTGGTCTTCTTCGTGATATTTGCGGCCGCGTACCCGAACGACCGGGCGGAAGGCATCGCTCACTACCTGGGCTACACTGTTGCCGCCTTCGTTATCGTGTCCGGCTTCCATTACGCCTTCGTGGTTGCCCGCCGCCTGCACACATCCTGAACACTCGTAGGGCAACGCGATCCCCGCGCTTATTCACTTTTATATATTCAGAGAGTAGTTCTCTATCGTGTCCACGGCAGCTTGTCGCCGTAGTGGAGGAGCATCAGCACGAGACTCGCGATCGTGACTAGTCCCGCGAGCCATCCCATCGCATACGCTCTGTTTCTTTCCTGCGAATTTAGCGGCAGCCGGTCGACGAAGAGCTTGCCCAGAAGGAATCCCGACGCCAATCCCCCAAAGTGGGCAACGTTGTCCGCGCCAATCAGAAACCCAAGTACGAAGATCGACACCGCCCACGAAATCAGGCGCGACCTCATCGCCTGCATGGACGCCCCGCCACGCTTCGTGGTCACCGCGATCATGGCGCCGAGGAGTCCCATCAGTGCGCCGCTAGCTCCTACCGCAGGATGGAAAAATACGCTCATGGCAAACCCTACCATACCGGTGCAAATGTAGAGAAAAAGGTAACGCGCCGAGCCGTAGAGTTCCTCCAGAATCGGGCCAATATCTAACAGGACCATCATGTTGAATCCGATGTGGAGTATTCCCAAGTGCAGGAACATAGCTGTGTTCAGCCGATACCATTCGTGCAGAATGATCACGCCATACGGGTTCGAGGCACCCAGGCGGTAAAGAGCAGCGCTGCCCATTCCCGAGAACAGCCCGAATCCCGAGCCTTCCTCGGATTTGACCGTGGCAAGCCAACTCAGGCCAAACATCACCACGTTGACGATGAGAACCACCGTCGTGACCGGCGCCCGCCCGCCAATAAACTCCGAGAGCCCCTTGCTCCACGCCGCCAAACCAAACCGCAGGTTTGCACCGCACTCGTGGCAGCGCGTCGCATTGATGCCCACCAGGGCGCCGCATGCCGGGCACAATTGCGGCTTCTTCTCGCCGCCCCCGAACATCCCGCCAAACAAACTCTTCCAACGTTGCAACCGCAATTGCCAGTGATAGGGAAGCGCCAATACTCCTCCTTGCACCCTTTTTTTAGCATTTCTATAATACCGGAAACGCGCGCCCGTTACCGGCGCGGAGGAACCATGGACAAATTCGAAGAACTCGGCAAACGCCTCGATGCAGAACTGACCCGGCTGCGCAAGTACGTTGAAGAAGAAGTGCAGCCTGAAACGGAAAAACGGACGGCGCAATTTCTCCGCGAAGTGACCGACAAACTCGCGGAAGCGACGCGCAAGCTCGAATCCCGTGTGGCCGCGCGCAACACGCAGAACCCGCAGCAGCCCAAATCGTGATCGGGTCCTGGCGCGTTCACGGCGCAGTCTTTCTCCTCGTCTGTTTTGCGGCCACGGGCTGCGCGTCCCGTCATGCTGTGGCGAATCGTCCTCAGCCGCCGCCGACGCAGCCTTCCGCCACGCCGGAAGCCACCGCGGAAGCCGCCAAGGGGGACACTAGCGTCTCCCCGCCACCCACAAAACACGTCAACACTCCTCCCGCAACCGTTGCGGCCGGCTACACCGAAGAAGGCAACGCCTCCTGGTACGGCGTCCCCTTCAACGGACGGCGCTCCTCGAACGGCGAAATCTTCGACATGCATAAATTGACCGCTGCCCACCGCACTCTGCCCTTCGACACCATGGTGCGGGTGACCAACCTGAGCAACGGCAAATCCACCACCGTGCGCATCACCGATCGCGGGCCTTTTGTCGAGAATCGCATCATCGATCTGTCCATGGCCGCCGCTCGTGAAATCGAAGCCATTGGCCCGGGCATTGTCCCTGTGCGCCTGGAAGTGCTCGGCGGCGTCACTGTTGACGTCACTGCGGGATTTTTCACCCTACAAGTGGGAGCCTTCCGCGATCGCGCCAACGCCGAGCGTCTGCGTGATCGTCTTAACCTGTCCTACTCGCCCATTTTTATTCAGCAGTATGATTCTCCCGACGGCATCTTCTATCGCGTGCGCGTGGGCAGGATTTCCGGCGAGGAGGAAGCGCGCGATTTCGGCGAGAAGTTGCGCGCGAAAGAGGGCTTCGATCCATTTGTCGTCCGGCTCGACGATGACAGGCCTGCAGGAGTCAACTGATGGACGAAAACTGCCTGTTCTGCAGAATCGGCGCGAAGAAAATTCCCTCCAAAATTGTTTATGAGGATGACGATGTCTTTGCCTTTGAAGACATCCATCCCCAAGCGCCCACGCACGTCCTGATCTGCCCGCGCAAGCATTTCGCGGCCTTGCACGACGCTTCCCAAGGGGATGTAGCACTCCTCGGCAAGTTGCATCTTGTCGCCGCGAAGCTGGCAAAGGAACGTCAACTACTTTCCGGTTATCGCACCGTGTTCAATAATGGCAGCGGCGCCGGCCAATCCGTCTTTCATCTGCATCTGCACCTGCTCGGCGGGCGCAATTTTCGCTGGCCCCCGGGCTAGCCAATGCCGCGGTTCGCTCTCCGCCTTTCAATCAACCTAATGCGCGTGTCATCCTAAGGAGCGCGTTTTGCGACGAAGGATCTCAATCGAAGATTCATGCTTGATCCGAAGCTTTGCCACCTACGGACGGTGGCATGTTCTTCCTGGAGGTGTCATGCAATTTCGGCGTCTGAGTCAGAAAGCCATACCCCTAATCCTCTTGGTCTGTGCAATTGCGACGCAACCTCTCGCCGTCGGCCAACAAAAGCCCTCCCCGTCCTCTCATCCCGGCGAACTCACGGTCGAACGCATCTACAGCCAGTCGAGCCTGAGCGGCCGCCTCACCAGTGGGATCGGCTGGTCTCCCGACGGCAAGCAACTCACTTTTCTCGAAACGAAGGGAAGCGGCAAGGACGCGAAGACCGAACTCTGGGCCATGGATCTGGCTTCCGGCCAGCGTTCCCTGCTCATTTCGGCGGACAAGCTCGAAACTGTTCTTCCTGCGCCGTCGGACAAGCCATCGCAAGCTACGGGTGCTGGCCGCCGCGGTCCTCCGCAATATCAATGGGCTCCCGGCAGCGGCGCAATGCTTTTTGAAGGACCAAGTTCGCTCGCTTGGTACGACTTAAAAACCCAGACCGCCCGTGTGCTGCTCTCCGGCCGGGAACGGCTTTCCGACGTGAAGATTTCGCCCGACGGCGAATTCGTCAGCTTCCTCCGCGATCACAACATCTGGCTCGTAGGCGTGGCCGACGGCAAGGAGCGTGCCCTGACCTCAGGAGGGACCGAAGAAATCCGAAAAGGCGAGCTCGATTGGGTCTATCCCGAGGAACTGGAAATCTTCTCCGCCTATTGGTGGGCACCGGATTCTTCCGCCATCGCCTATCTCGAGATGGACGAGCGCAACGTCACGCAATTTCCCCTCGTGGATTTTGAGTCCTTTGCAGGCGCCGCCGAAATGCAACGCTATCCAGTTGCTGGGGGAAAGAATCCTGTTGTTCGGGTGCTTGTCGCTCCGCTCAATGGTGGACAGCCGCGCGCGATGGACATCGGTGCGGACACGGACATCTATATTCCGCGTGTCAACTGGTTGCCAGATTCCCGCCATCTTGCCATTCAACTGCTAAATCGCGAGCAGACCATTCTCGAACTTCTTGTCGCGGACACGTCCACGGGCAAGACGTCCACCTTGCTCACCGAGAAGGATTCGTATTGGGTAAACGTCCATGACGACTTGCACTTTTTCAAGGATGGGAAGCGATTCCTGTGGTCCAGCGAGCGCTCCGGCTTCCGTCATCTCTACTTGTACGGCTTGGACGGCAAGCAACAGGCACAACTGACGCATGGCGATTGGGAAGTCAGCCAAGTGAAAGCAGTGGACGAAGCAAACGGAATCGTCTACTTTACGGCGACTGAAAAATCTACTCTTGAGCACCATCTCTATCGAGTTTCTCTCGATGGTCGCGGATTTGCCCGCCTCACCAAAGAAGACGGCACGCACGACCCGCAATTTTCACCGAACCAGAGCTTCTACCTCGATACCTACTCGAATGCGGCCACCCCCCCGCGCCAAGATCTTTACCGTGCCGAAGGCACCCATGCAGCCATTCTTAACGAAAACAAAGCCGAAGAATTGGCGCAGTACCACCTTTCGCCGGTGGAATTTTTCACCGTGAAGTCCCGTGACGGTGTTTCACTGAACTCCTACACGATCAAACCGCCTCGTTTCGACCCGGCAAAAAAATACCCCGTTATCGTCTACACCTACGGCGGCCCGCATGCCCAAGTCGTTCGCAATGCCTGGGGCGGCCCGAATTTCCTCTGGCACCAGATGATGGCCCAGAAGGGTTACGTCATTTTCGTTCTCGATAATCGCGGCTCTTCGGGGCGCGGGCACGCTTTTGAAACGCCAATTTATCACCGGCTCGGCGCGCAGGAACTCTCCGATCAGCGCGATGGCGTGGCCTGGCTGCGCGAGCAACCTTGGGTGGATACCAATCGCATTGGCATCTGGGGCTGGAGTTACGGCGGCCACATGACGCTTCACGCCATGTTTGAGGCCGGTGATCTCTTCAAAGTGGGTTTTGCCGGCGGCCCCGTTACCGATTGGCATTACTACGACTCGATCTACACTGAGCGTTACATGGGTTTGCCTGACAAGAATCCGGCTGGCTACAAGGAATGTTCGCCGTTGGACCATGCGGCGGGCCTGAAAGGGAAGTTGCTGATCGTCCACGGAACCGGCGACGACAACGTCCACTACTCAAATACTTTGGCTGTGGTGAACGACCTGATTCGCGATGGAAAGTACGTCGAAGTGATTGCCGCGCCAGGACGTGGCCACGGCGTCAGCGATCCGCCGGCCCGGAAAATTGTCTGGGCCCGCGTCGCCCAGTTTTTCCTCGACAACCTGTGAGCTACGATATGCTTGGTGATGTGGAAGACCCCTCAATCCGCGACGCCCTGCTTGCTCTTGCAGGTTCCGGCAAGGAACTCTGGGCAGATGAGCACGCCGATGAGTATGTACGTCGTCTGAGAGAGTGTTGGGAGCCCACAACAGAAGACGCATCGCTCCCCGACGATCCTACTTAGATTTCAGCCAGTTCGCTCTAGCGATACACCCGTCATTCCGAGCGCAGCGAGAAATCTCTCCTCAACCTCATACGCCGTACCTCCGGGAGCTGCTTACTTGGCCTCCAAGTCCACATCCTTGAGCGGCAAATCCCAGTGCGCCTCCAAAATCTCGAATCGGCGCTGTTCTTCCTTCTTGTAAGTGTCCTGGTCGGGAAAGAGCTGCTTGAGACGCGCGGCGCGGCTCGGATCGTCTTCGTGCGCCACAGCGGCATTTTTATACACGATCGTCACTCGATAATCCCAGCGGCCGTCCTCCGTGGTGTGATAGAAAGGCGCGACCGCAGACACCCGCAACAACCGGCCCATCTCCACTTCTTTCTTCAATACCGGATAGTGATTCTTTTTGAAGAGCGAAATGAACTCGTCGGCGTGGCCCCATTTCGCTTTGTAGTAGTACTCGACTACGAACGGCTTATCGCTCGCGCTCTGTGCCCGCGCATGACTTCGCACACCTGAAATCACCAGCACCGCCCCGATCAACAGCAAGACCGGTAGCGCGCTCCGCATCAAGTAAAACTTCTTCATGACGCCCTCCCCTGACTGCATTCCTGTGCGCATTCTAACCTGTTTACCAACTCCTTCAGCACGTCCTTTACTTCATTCACCTCATTCTCAGTACGCTGCTCGCGTCAAGCGGTCGCGAATCGCCGCCCATTCCTTGGAATCGGGCGGCAGTTCCACCGCGATCCAATCCAGCCCCTCGCGGTCGAGTTCGTGCAAGCGGGTGTAGAGCAGCGCTGCATAAGCTTCCGGGAGCGCGGGCATGCGAATTGTCTGGGTCGCCGCCGCGTCTCGAGTGAGCCAAAGGTAAGCCCCGCGACCCTCCTGTGGCACTCGCCCGTGGTTCACCAGCAGAACTCGCGTCTGCGGGCTGTAATGTTTCTTGTGCTGGCCGGGGGAGCGGTGCGACAGTTCAGTCGGTTCCGCCACAGGAATCGCGTCCTCGACAAACGCCATGCCGGGCCGCAGCACTTCCAACCCGTCCTTCGTCACCGCAATCACAGTGGATTCCAACCCTACTTCGCACGGCCCGCCATCGAGCAGGAAAGGTGTCTCTTCCCCAAATGCCTCGCGTACATGTTGTGCCGTCGTCGGCGAGAGTTGTGCGAAGCGATTTGCGCTGGGCGCGGCAATGGGGACGCCGGCCGCTTGCAGCAATTCCAGTGCCACCGGATGTCGCGGCATGCGCAGTCCCACGGTTGAGAGTCCCGCCGTCACTTCGTCCGGAATCGCGGGCTTCTTCGGCACCACCAGCGTAAGCGGCCCGGGCCAATACTTCCGTGCCAGCTGTTCGGCTTCTACGGGCCACTCCGCGGCAAACTCGCGAGCCTGGGCGATGCTCGCTACGTGTACAATGAGCGGGCTCGTCGCGGGCCGTCCCTTCAGCTCAAAGATCTTTCGCACAGCCAGGGCGTCCAGCGCATTTGCACCTAAGCCATAAACGGTCTCTGTTGGGAAGACTACAAGTCCGCCCGCGCAGATGATCTGTGCCGCCTTCTCAATGTCATTTCTGTCCGGCATTGTGTCCGTTCAATTGTCGCAGATTCGCGCACACGGGGTTACGCGGGCCGCGCCAGCTCGCATCTCAACAAAATGGTTGGTTCGCTCTTGTAAGTCGTCCGCTGCCACTCCCGGAAACCGCATTTTTCTGCCACGCGCAGGGAAGCCCCATTCTCCGGATGGATCATGCAGACCGTTCGCTGCGGCCCAAAGTGACGTGAACCCCAAACCATCGCTGTACGAACCGCCTCCGTTGCGTATCCCTTACCTTGGAACGACGGAGCGAGTACCCACCCCAACTCCGGCTCGCCGATAAAGCTGGGTTGGGTGTCGCGTTTATGATTCGCAAATCCGACTTCGCCGATAAATTGTCTCGAAGTCTTTTCCTCCACAATCCAGAGTCCGTATCCCATCCATGCCCAGTGCCCGACGTATCGAAGCATGCGTGCCCACACCTCTTCCTGTGTCAGCGGCTTGCCGCCGACATAGCGAACCACATCGGGATTGCTCCAAAGCGCTGCGCCAAACTCCAAGTCGTCAGGCCGGTGCCCGCGCATCAACAGGCGCGGCGTCTCCAGAACCGGGACCTCCACCCGGTCACGCGCAGATTCCGTCATCTCTCGTTCCTCCGCACATCCCAAGAAGGGAAGTGGATGCAGGGTGACGCAAGGAAACCGATTTTGCAAGCAGCGATCACCCTGCATCTATTTCGAGGAGGATAAACTTTCCCCTAATTCAGGTTGAGTTTCTTGAGCATCAGAGCATAGCGAGGATCACTACGTAGACTCTTAAGCTTCAGATCTGTCATGAACCAATGAAGTCCTGGGTCACGCTGCGAATAGGCCCGATCCAGCCATTTGAAAGCTTCATCCACCTCTCCGCGATAGGCGTAGGCCTGGGCGATTTGATACGCCGCATAGTTCGAATATTGCGCGACGATACGTGCCAGTGCCAAATCCGATTCTTTCCTCTTTCCAAGAGCGTGATAGGCAAGGGCCAGACCGAGGTCACGATACCACTCTAGTTGTCGTTCTTTTTGCATTTCAATTAGGGCTTCCTGAGGGTGCCCCTGGGCGAGGAGGACCTCTCCCCACGTTTCATGGACCATCCCTTCGTTGGGGTTGAGATCCAGACTCTTGCGAAGGGCTGCATATGCCTCTTCATACCGGCCGAGATCAAGCAGAACTTCACCCAGGATTTTGTACTCCGACACCTGAAGCGGATCTATCTCGAATTCCTTTTGAAAAAGCGTCGCAGCTTCTTCCAGGTGCCCGAGACACATAGCCAACTCAGCACTTCGGCCTACCGCTACGGCGTCACCAGGAGCGAGTTCTCGCGCTTTCTTCAGCCACGTTTCCGCCTCGCGGCAATTCATATCCGCATAATCGTGGATGTATGCGGTGGCCCGGTAGCCATCCGCGCTCGTGGGGTCGAGCGCAATGGCTTTTTCTGCATCTCGACGCGCTTGCGCAACAGCTTCCGGGTAATCCGCCCAGAGCATTGCTCCGGCGTCCATCTCTGATTCGGACCTCAAGGCATAAGCGGGGGCGTAATCGGGATCAAGTTGAATGGCTCGAGTGGCATACTCACGAGTTTTCCTCGAAGAGTCTTGATCGTGCATTCGATAGAAATAGCGCGCCTGTAGCAACGCCTGAAATGCTTCCGGGTTGGCGACTCGCACCGTCTGGCGCGATGTTCTGGCCTGTTCCACGGCCAACTTGAGTTGCAGGGTCGAAGTCACCGCCTTAGCGATGTCGTCCTGAAGAATCAGGATGTCCTTGAGTTCCCGGTCGTACGTATCCGACCAAAGGTGAAACCCATCACTGGTCTTAATTAGCTGAGCTGTTACCCGAACGTGGTCTCCATTTTTTCGAACACTTCCTTCGAGGACATTTGAAGCGTTGAGCTTCTGTCCGATCTGCCGCAAATCTTCGTTCTTGCCCTTGAACTGAAACGATGAAGTGCGACCTACGACCTTCAGGTTAGGAATCTTGGCCAGATCGTTCAGGATTTCTTCGGCCAGTCCATCGGAAAAGTATTCCTGGTCATGATTCGGACTCAAATCGGTGAACGGCAAGACCGCAATGGAAGCTGCTGCCACCCCCGGACTTGGCCTGTCTGCGTATTTATTCCACAGGAGACCCACGACAACAAGGATCGCAATTGCCGCGACACCTGTGAGGACTCGAACTCTCCGCGAATGGCGCGCATCTTTATTCACTGCCACTCCGCGCTCCGGGAATGTTTCGGGCGCCGTCTGCGGCGTGCGCTCCAGCCTGCGCAAGTCGATGCTCAACTCCTTCGCGGATTGATAACGGTTCTCTGGCTCCTTTTCCAGGCACTTGGTAATGATCCTGGCCAGCTCTGGAGAGAGCTTGGGGTTGAGAGCGGAGGGCGGCGGCGTCGGCTGATGCAGGATGGCGCCCGCCAACCGTGAGCGGGGCACATCCGCGAACGGTCGCTCGCCGGTCACCATCTCGTACATGACTGTGCCGAAGGCATGGATGTCCGTGCGCGCGTCAATTTCCCCGCCCAACAGCTGCTCGGGTGCCATGTAAGGCAGGGTTCCGGCCATCGCCCACGTTTCGCTTTTGCCCTCTGCAGTAATCGTGTCCTCGACCGACTGGCGCAATTTGGCGAGGCCGAAGTCGAGAATTTTCAATCGCCCGTCTTCCGTGAGCCGCAAGTTGCTCGGTTTCAAATCGCGATGAATCACGCCATGCTCATGCGCGGCTTCCAGTCCATCCGCGAGTTGAGTTCCAAGGCGAACAGCTTCTTTCTCCAGCAAGGAACCTTTGGCCAGTTTCTCGCTTAGCGTAGTCCCGGACACGTATTCCATGGCCAGGAAGTCCACGCCATCTCGCGAGTCAAAATCGTAAATGGTGGCAATGCTCGGATAATTCAGTTTGGAAAGAGTGAGGGCCTCTTGGCGAAGGTGTCGCCGGGAGGATTCATTCAAAATCGTGCCCGGATGCAGGACTTTTACCGCGACTTCACGATCCAGGTGCTCATCATGGGCCAGATACACTTCACCCATGCCTCCAGCGCCAATCTTCTTGAGGATCCGATAGTGGCCTAAATATCGACCGATCAGTGTGGTGGGACTTTGGGTGTCGCCCGGCACGGGGAAGCGACCCTTCCTCCTTCCCCCTTTGGCGCAAGGGTAATTCCGCATTACTCGAAAGTCAACCTAGAAACAGGTTTCCTTCCCTTCTAAGGTCTTGGGCACTCGCTTCCAACGGCTCTTGCCTTCTCGAGGTAGCTCATTGTTGAAAGAAGGCCTTCCATGTGAGGTGTTCTCGCTGTTGTACTCTGGCTGTCAACCACCAGAGATCCGAATTGGCCGAAAAACTCCATGAAGATCAGGTACTAGTCCTACTTTTTTGGGAAACATATTTAGGAGTGTCTTCGTATTATTTGCCGATGGGGGAGGTGTCTGATGAAACGCTGCTTTTTTGCACTGGCACTTCTGGGACTGGTTGCCCCGGCCCTGTTTGCCACTTCCAAGTTGGAGATTGTCCTTTCCGGCAAATCGCACATGGAGTTTGACTGCCCGCCGAACGTGCCCTTGCGCCTGCACGTGCGCTCGGGGGACATTCTCATCGTGGGCGCGGATGATACGAAGATTACCGTAGACCTGGCCGGAAAGAACGTGGACAAGATACAGGACGTGAAAGGCCGGTTGTCCATCGCCAAAAACGTCGCCGATTTTCACCTAAGCGGCGGGCCCCGGAACGAACTGCAAATCATCATTCACGTCCCGAAAAACTCCGACCTCACCGCACGGATCTTTGCGGGCGACGTCAGCGTTCAGGGCGTAACCGGCAACAAGGATTTTGAACTGCGTGCGGGGGAGTTGACTATCTCCGTGGATAAGCCGGAGGACTACGGACACGTGGACATGTCCGTGACTGCAGGCGAGGTCGATGCTGAAGTCTTTGGCGACACCAAGGGCGGACTCTTCCGCTCCATCTCTCGCGATAACCAGGGAAGATATCGCCTGCATGCTCACGTTGGCACGGGCCAACTTAGCGTCCGCTAACGATCAATCGCATTAAAATTGTCGTCATTTCGAGAGACGTGCTTCTTGCGTAACGAAGGAACTCAGCCTCAGCTAGGAGCCAACAGGATCCTGCTGCGAGATTCCCGCTAATCAATCCCCTGAATCCTCAAGCTCACAAGCTGATCAATCGTCAGATTGTTCATTCCGCGCGACTTCATCGCGCTGATGTATTCGGGCGTGACCCCGTGAATCCGCATGGCAATGAGCTGGTCGGGCTCGGGATGCTTGTAACCCAGCCCCTGCACTTTCTCGATGAATTCCGGAGAAACCCCATGGATGCGGAAGGCGATCAGCTTGTCCAAATCCACATGCTCATAGCCGGTCTTCTGCAATTGTTGCATCCATTCGGGCGTCGCGCCGTGTATCCGCATGGCGATGAGGTGGTCTTCATCCGGCTGATAACCCGCCTTTTTCAAGAAGCGCACCATCTCCGGAGTGACCCCATGGATGCGAAACGCCACCAGCTTGTCGCAATCGTCCGCCCTGATGCCTGCGTCGCGGAGCTCGTTAATGAACGCGGCGTTGACGTTGAAGATCCGAAAGGCGATGAGCTTGTCCGAATCCAGCCCCTTCAGGTGTTCACCTTTCATCTCCCTGGTGAAGTTCAGGCTCACGTCCATCACTGCCATGGAGAACTGTTTTTCTTGATCGATCTGCGTGAAGCCCAGGGCGCTCATTTCCGAAGCGAATT
>DASPTY010000211.1:0-5205 GCA_035623175.1 Candidatus Limnocylindrales bacterium
GCTACGCTAAAGCGTAACGAATAGCTCTTTTTAGCCTGCTCCCATTCCATTCTCTTGGAATGGGAGCAGCCGTTCTCCATTTCCCCAGCAGGAAGCAGAAGGAATCTGGAAACGCCATGCCGGACGGAGTCAGCGAAGTGAGGAAACCCGCCGCTCACCGCTTGCCAACGCTTCTGCTCATTTGTCTCGTGCTCGGCCCGCCAAGCACCGCCCAAGCTCCGCCCGCAAGCGAACCTCGCGTCTTCGACGTCCGATCCTACGGCGCGAAGGGCGACGGAAATTCTCTCGACACCCATCCAATCCAACAAGCTATCCGTGCCGCGCACGCTGCCGGCGGAGGCCGCGTCGTGTTCCCACCGGGAACCTACCTCACCGGGACCATCGAACTTCTGAGCAACGTGACCCTCGATCTGCAGTCCGGCTCCGTGCTCCTGGGGAGCAGCAACCTCGCCGATTACGGCTCAATCTCACAATACGGTTTCGCTCACGAATATGGCCTGAACAGCACCGGTGAGGGCGAGAGAGTCGGAATCATCGTGGCGCGCAATGTTGAAAACGTCGCCATCGTCGGCCAGGGTGCCATCGACGGCAACGCGGATATCTTCTACGACTTCCAGAAACCCCACTACGGCCTTGATTTCGATCCCCAGTACACGCGCCAAGGAAAGGATTTTCTCAAATCCATCCTGGAACTCGGTGATGGCCCGGTGGAGACCAAGTCCGCCGGGCGCCCGGGCACCATGATTGTCTTCACGCAGGCCAAGGGCGTTCTGATTCGCGACGTCACTTTACGCAACGCTCCAAACTGGACTCTTCATCTCAATCAATCGCAGCGCGCCATCATACATGGCATTCACATCGTGAACAGCCTGCTGCTTCCGAACAATGATGGAATCGATTGCCTGGGCTGCCGTAACGTGCACGTCTCCGATTGCGACATTGCTGCCGGCGATGATGACTTCGCCTTCTACGGCAGCCAGGACATCGGTGTGGAGAATTGCTCTCTCGTTTCCCACTCCGCGGGCATTCGCCTCGAGAACACCCGCTACGGAACCTTCTCGAACCTGACCATTCATTCCAACCGCGGCATCGGCATTTTCGAGCGCACTGGCACCACCGCCCATCTCACTTTCACCAACATCGCCATGGAAACGCAACTCCTCACCGGCCACTGGTGGGGCAAGGCGGAACCCATTTTCATCGCTGTCGGTCCCCCGCAGGAAGCCCATGTGCCGGAAGTGCGTGATGTGCATTTTCTGAACATCTTCGGCGAAGCGGAAGCGGGGATGGTCGTTTATGGCGACGAAAAAGCCCGGATCCACAATCTGACCTTCGATCAAGTCCGAATCCGCATCCGTGCGCCAAGAAAAACTGTCGCGCAACTCGCTGGCGGAAACTTCGACTTCCGATGGACCGCCCAGAATCTGTCCCGCGCCGTATTTCAGCACGACATTCCGGGCCTATACTTTCGCTATGTGGACTCCTTCCGGATCCACGGTCTGCGCCTGGAATGGGCAAAGGACTTGCCGGATTACTTTTCGGATGGAATTGAAGCCGAGGATTTTCGCGGCCTTACACTCGATCGTTTCGAGGGCAGCGAGGCAAAAGAATCGGGCGGGCGAGCTGCAATTGTCCTCCGGCGTGGCGAGGGTGTCTCTGTGACCAATAGCTCCGCCTTGCCTGGGACAACTACCT
The DNA here is from genome assembly GCA_035623175.1 of Candidatus Limnocylindrales bacterium. GTDB lineage: Bacteria > Acidobacteriota > Terriglobia > Acidiferrales > UBA7541 > Acidiferrum. Next base: position 1,696 of record DASPTY010000211.1, read on the forward strand.
TTTTGCTTTTGGAAAATGTCCGAGGCGAGGGCCTCTTCTTGGGCAATGACCTGCGCCTTGCGAAGCATGCCTTTGCCCCGGACAGCGGATCATTCAAGTTGTTCGGCAATTTAATGCCGGGAGAGAAGTAGAAGACACTCCGCGTTACTCCCGCACACGTTCGCGACTGAAGAACAGTCCACTCGAAAGAAGGAACAATGAGAAGCAAGGCAGCAATTCACTGGCCGATTCTGATGGTCACCGCTACGTTTCTCGTGCTTGGAGGCACCACCAATGTCACCGAGCAAGGTAGCAACCGCGGGGAAATGCAGTTCCTCGATGCCACCCCCGCATCGTACGCACAGTTTGAACAAGAAGCCGAGACGATGCTGCGGCAGGATGTGCTCGGCGCGTGGTTCCCTCGCACTCTTGACACTGACCACGGCGGATTCCGTTCCAATTTCACGCGCGACTGGAAGCCCTACGGCCAGGAGAGCAAGTTCTTGGTCTTTCAGGGGCGTATGACCTGGATTTCCGCACAGGCAGCCATGCGCCGGCCCGATCTGCGAAACGAATACCTGCCGATTGCCCTACACGGCGTCGAGTATCTGACGCACACCCTGTGGGACAAGGAAAAAGGTGGCTTCTACTGGGGGCTCGATGAGAAAGGGCAGATTTCCTCTTTCTACACCGACGGAAAGCACCTCTACGGCATGAGTTTCGCCATCTACGGATTGGCTGCTGCCTACCAAGCCACGAGGGACCCGCGTGCCCTCGAATTTGCTCAACGAGGATTTCGCTGGATGGAACAGCACGCCCACGACCCCAAAAACGGCGGTTACTTCGAATGGCTCACGCGCGACGGAACTCTTGTGACCGGCCATCCAGAGACGGGCGTTCTGGAGCTTGCTCCCGTCTGCAACTTCCCAATTGGCTTCAAGTCCATGAACACTCACATTCATCTACTCGAAGCCTTCTCCCAACTCTACGAGGTATGGAAAGACGATTTGCTGCGCCAACGGATTGAAGAGCTGCTTGCAATCATCCGCGACAAAGTTTGTGTAGAGCCCGGCGCCATGAATCTTTATTTCACCAATGCTTGGCAGCCTTTTCCCGACCATGATTCCTACGGCCATGATGTGGAGACCGCTTACCTGATGCTGGAAGCGGAAGACGTTCTGGGCAAGGGCCACGATCCCCGCACCGAGCGCATGGCGAAGATGCTGGTGGATCATTCCTTGCACTACGGTTGGGACCAATCCCTCGGCGGCTTTTACCGCGAAGGCACGACCATGGGCCAGGCGGAGGACAAGCAAAAGGACTGGTGGGTGCAGTTCGAAGGCCTCAACGCGCTCCTGATGATGCACGAGAAATACGGCAAAGAGACCGATCGATATTTCCACGCGTTCCAGCTGCAATGGTCGTTGATCAAGAATTATCTGATCGATCCCGAATTTCATGGCGTTTTTCACCGACTCGGAGAGGACGGTAAACCTGTGGTCGCAGCAAAAGGCGAGATTTGGAAGGCTGCTTACCACGACGGCCGCGCACTACTGAATGTTACGGAACGCTTGCATCGTCTTTCGGGGAAGTGAGCAGGAATTCGCCTGTTTCCGCCAAGCGCGGCGAGGAGTCTCTGGCCGATCAGTTGAATTTAGGTGGCGCCGTTGACCGCCGCACCACCAATTCCGGCTCAACCGCGATTTCTGGCTCGAAGGCCCCCCGCTCTTCAATGCGGTCAATCACCGTCTGCGCCGCGATTCGCCCCATCTCGAGCAATGGCTGTCGGACAGTTGTGAGCGCTGGGATCGAGAAGGATGCTACCGACACGTCGTCAAAACCAACAACGGATATATCTTCCGGAACGCGCAAACCCGCTTCCTGGAACGCGCGCATCGCCCCGACCGCGGAGATGTCGTTGTACGCAAACAACGCCGTGAAAGGCACGTCTCGCGCCAGCAGCGCTTTCCCGTACGGGTAGCCTAGCTCAGGCGTCGAGTCCATACCCTCCAACCGCATGACCAGGTCGGGATCGATGTGGATTCCGAACTCGCCTGCCACCTCCTCGATCGCCGCCCAGCGTGTCGCCGAGTCCGAACTCAGTTCCTGCCCCTTCAGGAACGCGATGCGCTTGTGCCCCAATTCCTGGAGATGGCGAAGCGCAAGTTCGGCTGCGCGCCGGTGGTCCAGCACGATGTTAGTGACATTGTCGACCTTCTGATGGCCCGCGACGGCGATTGTCGGTAGCAGTGGCGCCACGTCAATGGAAGTGTCAATCGTGATTAGTCCTTCGACGCCCCGCCTGATTAGCATGTCTGCATAGGTTGCCAACAGCTTCGGATCGTGCCGGTGAGCCACGGTCAGGAAGAAAAAATTCTGCTCGCGCAGGCAAGCTTCGATTCCGCTCACCACCATTCCGCCGTAAGCATCGCCAATCTCTTCGCAAATCACGCCGATCGAAAAGGTGCGTTGGACACGCAGCGAGCGCGCCAGAAAATTGGGACGATAATTCAATTCGCGCGCTGCTGCGAGGATTCTCTTTCGAGTGTGTTCAGGGATGGAACGAGCCGCCGCCGAGTCATTCAGTACTGCAGATACGGTTCCTGGTGTAAGCCCTAGATGTTGGGCGACGGCCTTGAGCGTCACTGCGTTTCGTGGTCTTTTTTGATGCGTCGACTTAGAAGGCACCATGAGAACTCAGCGCTGGTACTGGCATCGTGGCTCAGGCGGTCCTCTTTCGCACCGTGCTCCGCCTCGAGTGACGATTTCCTCTTACTGCCAGATTCTACTCCGTCAACGTCAGGATTGCACTGAATGGTTGCAATCGAACGGGCAGCACCCGGCAAGCACTGAGTTCCTCGCGACCAACCGCGATTGAATGTCGATAGGTACGCGCCTGAGATAGATCGCCTGGAGATTCTCCCGCGCTGCGCGCATGCCGACACGGAAGGAGAACGAGTCGACCCATACCAAACAAAGAAGGCTCCAAGTTCTGAACGTGTTTCCCTGAAGCCCTGGGGTAGGTAAACGCTTCTCTGCTTTACACAAAATCGTTATTGTACTATAGTTCCGCTTAAGCGACCGGGATTGTTGAACCCCAACCGACCCCGAGTTCTTCCTCTGGAAGGTGCATCATGCTGCGCAAATGTGCTTTTCCTCTTTCCCTTCTCTTCGCTTTTCTTTTTGTCTTTCCCATTCTCCAACTCAACGCCCAAATCCCCAAGGCTGCCTGGAAAAGACCTTTAGGAGCCGCCGTCGAACATCCAGGCAAGAAAAAGGCGGGTCTCGAAACTCAGCACATTGACGACGGCTACTGGCAGGGTGCCCCGGTCGGCGGCTTCGGTGCCGGCACGTTTTCCCGCAGCTATCGTGGAGACTTCGTCCGCTGGCACATGAAATCCGGTGTGCATAAGTACGAGTCGGTCTCCGGCAATCAGTTCGCCATGTTCCAGAAAACCGAGGACGCGGCGGAGGGCGTCGCGCGCGTCTTGACCAATGGCCACCCGCAAGACGGCTCGCTCAGTGCCTGGC
>DASPTY010000212.1:0-7846 GCA_035623175.1 Candidatus Limnocylindrales bacterium
CTAAACAACTTTGCGGCACAATTGAAAGAGGGCGCAAGAATCGCAAGGTTCATGCGCCCTCGATTTTTTTTGCCCTCACCCCGTCCCGCTCGCCAATCTCGCTTCTTCCTTACTTCCTTACCTTTCATTGCCACCTCTCAACCTCTACCTATCTCTACAAGAGAGTGGAGATTGCCTCATCAATCGCGACGTGCGTCACCGTTTCCTCGCCGAGTCGATAACCCTGCCCCTCGGCGCGCGAAAAATGGAGGTAACGGCTGATGTGGTAGTCCTCATCCAGAGCTGTAAAGAGCCGCACCGTATCGTCTACTGAGAGCCCTAACGCGGAAAGTGGCACAGGCTTGCCGCCCTTTCCGGCGAGGGCGTTATACCGATCCACGACTTCTTTCAGCGTCATCATCCGCGCGAGTGTAACGCGGGAGCACGCAAGGCGGAAGACTGAAATTGGCGGGAAGCGCGGCGATTCGGTAAGATGCTTGGCGCGATTCTATTCAACCGGAGGACGACATCATGAGCTTGGCCGTGGGACAAACCGCACCCGATTTCACGCTGAAAGACCAGAGCCAGAAAGAAGTGAAGCTGTCCGATTTCGCGGGAAAGAAGAAAGTCGTGCTGGTGTTTTATCCGCTCGACTGGAGCCCGACCTGCACCAACGAGCACGCCTGCTTCGTCAACGACATGAAGCAGTTTGAAACCCTCGATGCAGAGGTGCTGGGCGTGAGCGTGGACAGCGTCTGGTCGCACAAGGCTTATGCGGAGAAGATGGGCATAAAGTATTCCCTGCTGGCCGATTTCCATCCGCGCGGCGCCATGAGCGAAAAGTACGGCGTGTACATGCCGGACCGGGGAATTACCGGCCGTGCCATCTTCATCGTTGGGAAGGACGGCAAGGTCGCCTGGGCGAAGAATTACGATATCCCGGTTGTACCGGATGTGAAAGAAGTGGCTACGGCTCTGGCTGGAGTGAAATAAGAGGGATTTGCCACTCACTGTTGCAGTTGCACTCTTGTGCTTTCGCAGTTTTCTACTTTTTCATTTTGTCAGCGGGTGGCAGCGGGGCGGAGGGCGCTCCTGCGAACATGCGTACGAGCAGAACCAGTTGCCAACGCTGTTCTTCTGTCAGCTTGGTCTTGAACGACGGCATCGGCTTCCGTCCCTCGGTGATCTGATAGAAGATTTCTCCGTCGGTACGCTTGTTGATCCGGGAGGCGTCAGTCAAGTCCGCAGGCGGCGGATCGTACATCACCGCCTCGGAACCATCACCCTTCCCGGCATCGCCGTGGCAATTGGCGCATTTTCCGCTATACGCCTGCTTGGCTTCCCGGAGATTCGCTTCCGAAAAAGCGAGCGGATTCTTGCGCGCCTTCTCCATCAGGGGAATCACCCAAGGCGTTTTGTTGAACACCGCCAAGCCAATCGCGATCACGATGAGCGACAGCGCGCAGACGAGTAGCGTCTTGCGCAAGCCGCGACCTCTCTTGGAAGCATCATTCATCGGTAGCAAGCAGTCTCGCACAAGTCCTGCGCACGAGTGAAGCGTGGTGCCTTAGCGCTGACCGGTTATTAGGAGCCGCGGAAGATTAGCCAGAGCAGTTCGCCGTTGAAGAAGAGAATTGCCGCGGCAACGAGCCATGCGATGATCGTGGTGGCACGGGAGTTCACGAATACGCCCATCTTGCCGCGCTCGCTGGTAAACTGCACCAGCGGAATCACGGCGAACGGCAACTGGAAGCTGAGCACCACCTGGCTCAGGATCAGCAAGGACGTCAACTTCCCTTCTCCGGCAATTCCGATGACGAGAATGGCGGGAAGAATCGCAATCACGCGCGTGACCAGTCGGCGAATCCACGGCTTCAGCCGGATTTGCAGGAACCCTTCCATGACGATCTGCCCGGCGAGCGTGCCGGTCAGCGTGGAGTTCTGCCCGGAGGCGAGCAGCGCCAGAGCAAAAAGTGTACTCGCCAGGCTCACGCCGAGAACCGGGCTGAGCAGTTTGTACGCCTCCGCGATGTCGGCGACCTCGCTGAGCCCCCGGGTGTGAAACGCGGCGGCGCCGAGAACGAGAATGGCCGCATTGATGAAAAGTGCGAAGAGCAGCGCGACGGTGGAATCAAACACGGAATACTTGATGGCCTCGCGGCGGCCGCTCTGGTCCTGGCCGAACGCGCGCGTCTGCACGATGCTCGAGTGCAGATAGAGGTTGTGCGGCATCACCGTCGCACCCAAAATGCCAATGGCGATGTACAGCATTTCCTTGTTGCGCAGGATCTCCGGGCGCGGCATAAATCCCCACGCGGCTTCAAGCCAAAGCGGGCGAGCAAAGAAAATCTCGTAGGCAAAGCACAGTCCAATTGTGCCAATCAGCGTCACAACGAACGCTTCGATCAAGCGGAAGCCCCGGCCTTGCAGCGCCAGCACAAGCAGCACATCGAACGCGGTAATCACGACGCCGAGGAGAAGCGGCAAACCGAAAAGAAGCTTCAGCGCAACGGCGGACCCGAGAACTTCCGCCAGATCGCAAGCGGCAATGGCCAGTTCGCACACCAGCCAGAGAAAGATCGCCGTGCGGCGCGAATAATGGTCGCGGCACGCTTGCGCGAGGTCCCGGCCCGTGGCGATGCCCAGCTTCGCAGAAAGCGCCTGGAGAAACATGGCCATCAGGCTGCTCAGCAGCACGACGCTCAGAAGGGTGTAGCCGAACTTCGATCCGCCCCCGATGTCCGTGGCCCAATTGCCCGGATCCATGTAACCGACCGCAATCAGGTATCCAGGCCCAGCGAAGGCCAGGACTTTGCGGAACCATGAGAGGCCTGGGGCAACCGGAATGGTTCGGTGCGACTCGGGAAGGGATGGCAGCGTCAACGCTCGGCGCCAAGCCGAGCCGGTAACCGCTTCCCCGACCGGGGTAGGTTGCGCCGCGAGCGATTTGGAAAGCATGTCCGCCATGGCGATATTAACTATGGTGAACTTCGCATCTAAACTAGACTTAACTGTGGCCGGTGTCAATAGGACTTTTTCCTTGCGACCGCAAATGGAAACCTCCCGATGTCTCCCGGGGCTTCGACAAAGACCTGGCAGTCTCCGAGCCGCCACGAGCGTGAGGAATCGACTGTGGTACCTTGGAATGGAAATTTGGGGAGAACACCATGGACGACAAGCCGGAAACACCGCAAGGACAAGCGCAGGGCCAGGTTCAGATCAAGGCCGATGAAAAAGAGCTCCAGGGAATGTACAGCAACCTGGTCATGATCCATCACCACGCCGAGGAGTTCACCTTGAATTTCGTCTACGTTTTCCCGAACGGCACACAGGGGAAACTCCTCAGCAGCATGATCGTGAGTCCGGGACACGCGAAGCGCATCTGGCGTGCGCTCGGCGACAATATCGCGCGATTCGAGGCGCAATTTGGCCCTATCAAGGAAGGCCCCGAGAACATCCCGGGCGCCAACATCGGATTCGTGCAGTAATCCGGAGCAGCTGCGTGAGATTCCGCGCTGCGAGTGACCAGGCCACGCTCGTTTATCTCGGCGAAGCGATTGGCCTGCCTGCGCACGAGCGCGTCTTGAAGCTGCTGCGCCTCCTGCAGAAGGAACCGCCTCCTTGGCTCAGGAACATTCAACCGGCCTACTGTTCGCTGATGGTCACCTTCGATGCCTGCCGCATTGACCATGCCGGCGTCGAATCGTCGCTGAAGGAATACGAAGCCCGCGCCGAAGCCACGCCAGCTCTGAAATCGCGGACCGTGGAGATTCCCGTCTGCTATGGCGGAGAGTTTGGCCCCGACCTAGAAGAAGTAGCCCGCCTTCATGCCCTGCAGCCGATTGATGTCATCCGCTTTCATTTCTCGCGTTCCTACCATGCCTACTTTTTGGGATTCGCCCCGGGTTTTGCTTACCTGGGCGACCTTGCGCCAGCGATCGCCACGCCACGGTTGGATTCTCCGCGCAGGAAAGTGCCTGCTGGAAGTGTGGGCATCGCGGGAAAACAAACGGCAATCTACCCCATCGCCACGCCGGGCGGATGGCGGCTCATCGGACGAACTCCATTGAAAGTATTTCAATCCAACCGGATGCCCATGGAGTTGATCTCGATTGGCGATAAGGTCCGCTTTCGTGCCATCTCGCGCGAAGAGTATCGCTGGCGGGAGCCTGCATGAGTTCTCTCGTCGTTCAGTCGCCCGGAATGTTGACCACGGTGCAGGACTTGGGCCGCGCGGGTTTCGGTATGCTCGGAGTCTCCGCCTCTGGCGCTGCCGATCCAGTCGCGCTGCGTCTCGGCAACTTGTTGGTTGGCAATGAACCCGGCGCTGCGGCGCTCGAAATGACGTTGACCGGCGGCACTTTTGTGTTTCCTGAAGGCGCTGTTGTTGCGCTGACCGGCGCCGACTTTGCGCCATCTTTGAACGGTCGGCCCATCGAGCTTTGGACGCCTCATGCCGCTTTGCCTGGCTCGAAACTGATGCTCGGCCCGACGAAGGATTTTGCGCGCGCATATCTGGCAGTCGCCGGCGGTGTGCGCGTGAACCCGTTCCTCAATAGCGCTTCCACTCACTTGCTCAGCGGATTGGGCGGCTTCGAGGGTCGGGCTCTGCGCAAGGGAGATGTTCTCACGCTAGGGGAACCCACCAAAAGGATTCTCAAAAAGCGCATCTCGCCGAATGTGCTCCTCAATCTGCAGCCGGGAAAAGTTCTGCGCGTTACGGAGGGGCCGCAGTTTGAGCAGTTCCCGGGTGAGGTACGCGAAGCATTTTTCTGTGCGACCTTTCGTGTGACTGAGGAATCGGATCGCATGGGACTTCGCCTGCAAGGACCCAGCCTGGTGATTCGCGGCGGGGCCGAGATGATCACCGAAGGTGTCTGCCTCGGCGCGATCCAGGTGACGCCTTCGGGCCAAGCGATTATCCTTTTCGTGGACCAGCAGACCGCCGGCGGCTATCCGAAGATCGCCAACGTCATCGGCGTGGATCTGCACCGTCTCGGCCAATTGCGGCCGCGGGCCGAAATTCGCTTTGAGCGGACTTCGTTCGACGTCGCGAGCTCCTTGTGGATCGAGCAGGAACGCCTATTGAACAGTCCGGAGCAGCTCTTCTCATGAAAAGCATCGATTTGAATTGCGATATGGGTGAACTCCCGGAAGCGCTGGCGGACGGCAGCCAGGAAGCGCTGATGAATTATGTCAGCTCCGTAAACATCGCCTGCGGCGGTCACGCGGGCGACGCGCAGATAATGCGCGCAACGATCCAGCAGGCGATGCGCCACGGCATCAGCGCGGGAGCGCATCCCGGATATCAGGATCGCGCGAACTTTGGGCGCATTGAGTTGTCACTGCCTCCCGAAGAAATCGCCATGTCTGTTCATCGGCAAATTCTCGCGCTGGACGCGGTTGCGGGCCAGTGCGGCACGAAGCTTGTTCACGTGAAGCCCCATGGCGCGCTGTATAACCAGGCGGTGCGCAATCGTGAAATTGCCCGCGCCATTGCCGATGGGGTGCGCCGCTGGCGCACTGACGTCACGCTGGTTGGGCTGGCTGGTTCACCGATGCTGGAAGAGTTTCGTGCGGCGGGTTTCGCGGTGGCAGCAGAAGCCTTTGCCGATCGCAGCTATGAACCCGATGGCAGCCTGCGCTCACGCAAGTTTAAAGATGCTTTGCTTCGCAATCCGGAAGACGCGGCAAACCAGGCGCTGCGAATCGTGGCCGAAGGAAACGTGGCCGCAGCCGGCGGCAAGGTTGTTTCGCTCGCAGTGCAGACCATCTGCATTCACGGAGACACCCCGGGCGCTGTCAATATTGCGGCGGCAATCCATCGGTGCCTCAAGGAAGCCGGAATCAAGATTGAGGCACTGAACAAGTCAGCAGCATGACGGAGGTCCGTGCAATGCCGGCCAAGCATTCCAGCGACAAAGTAATCGAATGGCTCCTCGACGGCGACCCAGCCATTCGCTGGCAAGTCTTGCGCGACCTGCTCGGCACCAAGAAGGGTGTTTTCGAGCGGGAGCGTGGAAAGATTTCTCGTGACGGTTGGGGAGTGCGTCTCCTCAACATGCAGGATTCCAGGGGAGCATGGCAAGGGAGGAAGGAGGCGGACAGCGGGTTGTACACTCCAAAGTGGACGTCCACAACCTACACGCTCCTTGTGCTCAGGGACTTTGGATTGCCACCCGCCAACAAGCAAGTGCAAAACGCCTGCAAGCTCCTTCTCGACCACGGGCTTCAACGTGACGGCGGCGTCAGCTACGGCGCTTGGGCAAAATGGACACGTCGCGGCGAGACCTGCATCACCGGGATGGTTCTTTCCATCCTTTCCCACTTCAAATATGACGACGCGCGCCTCGAAACCATCGTAGGCAATCTTCTCGAGCAACAGATGCCTGACGGGGGATGGAACTGCCGGCGTCCGAGCGGCGCAACCCACTCTTCCGTACATACAACCATCAGCGCACTCGAGGGCTTGCGGAATTACGAACTAAGCGGTGGAGGTGAAGTGTCGAAAGTGCGTGCCGCCCAGCTTCGTGGCCGGGAATTCCTTTTGGCGCACCGCCTCTTCCGCTCACATCGCACCGGCAAAATCATCAAGCCGGAGTTCCTCCGTTTTTCCTTCCCCCCACGATGGCATTACGACGCCCTCCGCGGTCTTGACTACTTCCAAGCCGTCCATGCGCCTCGCGACCCACGCCTCGCCGATGCAATCGAGATTGTTTACAAGAATCGGCGCCTCGACGGCCGCTGGCCTTTGCAGAACCGCTACAGAGGCAAAACGTATTTCGAGTTGGAGCAAGTGGGTGCGCCCAGCCGTTGGAACACACTTCGCGCACTCCGCGCCCTGAAGTGGTGGAACCAAGGCAAGTCAGCCTGACGATTACCTGCAGTTTGTATCTTCAAAAGCGTCTCTTCCCTTCGCGCCTAATTGGACAACAAGCATCAGAAGGAACGGGCCCCTGGTAAGTAGCTCGCGTTATCCTCAAGGTAATTCCCTCATCTGGAGGATCCCTTGCCTGCTCCGGACGTTCGCATTTACAACAATCAACTCGTGCGCACCATCCCGTTGGACGGCATTTCCATTCGCAGCGATGTGCTCTTGGGAAACGAAAAGGGAGAGGAGAAAGAGTCCGCTCAAAACCGCGTCAAAAAAATCGTGTCGAAATTGACCCCGGCATTGCAGCGCATCTTGCGGCCCGACGAAGTCGTTCTCCATGCGATGTCCGCGCGCAGTCCCCTCTCCATTCTGGAACAACTGACCTCCGCGTTGTGGACGGCGCTCTTGGCCGCATGCGCAATTGTGGTCACCAACCGTCGCATTCTGTTCTTTCCGGTCAAACATAACGGAGGTTGGCGGGAAAGCGTCCGCGCCGTGCAGTGGGGCGACCTCGCGGAACTGAAGACAAAGGGCCTGCTCATCTGCAACGCCACGTTCAATTTCAAGAATGGCACGAAGGCCACGTATACGAATGTCCGCCGCGCCGATGCGAAAAAGTTCGCTGCGATTGCCTCTGCGCTGATTCCCGCAGCCTCCGGCGAACAGACGGCCGCAGGTGGCTTCGCTCAGCTTTGCCCCGATTGCTGCAATGTGTTGACCCCGGGGCAGTATTCCTGCGCGAGTTGTGGCTTGATCTTCAAGAATGAGAAGACCATGGTCGTCCGCTCCATTTTTCTTCCAGGTGGCGGGTATTTCTACACCGGACATCCCCTAATCGCAATTCTCCCTGCTGTCGTTGAAGCGTTCTTCATGTTAGAGATCGTGCTGATTTTGTCCGCCGGCTTGTCAAAGCCCGAGGCCATTCCAGACCTAATGGTCTTTCTGTTGCTGATGCTGCTCTTCTGGGCCTTTGAGACAGCAGTGACAATTCTC
>DASPTY010000213.1:0-2501 GCA_035623175.1 Candidatus Limnocylindrales bacterium
CGTTGATCCCGACAAGGTCGCCACCATGGGTTGGTCGAACGGTTCCATTCTTTCCACCAGCCTCATCACCACTTATCCCTCGCGCTATAAAGTAGCCAGCGTCGGCGCCGGCGACGTCGAATGGATCAGCGACTGGGGCAATGTCGTCTTCGGCGATTCATTTGACTCCTACTATTTCGGTAAATCGCCCATGCAGGACCCCGGACTGTACATCCGCAAATCCCCGTTCTTCAAAATGGACAAAGTGCAGGCGCCCGTGCTGATTTTCCACGGCACCGCGGACTTCCAGGTGCCGCCCTCGCAGAGCTGGTCCTACTTCCGTGTGCTCCAGTATTACGGCAAAGTGCCGGTGAAATTTGTTGTCTTCCCCGGAGAGCCGCACGGCCCGCGCAAGTTGACACATCAGATGCGCAAAGTCGAAGAGGAACTGGCCTGGTTCGACAAATACTTCTTCAAGTCCAACCCGCCCATCACCGAGGCACTAAAGACCGATTCACCTCTCGAGGACCATCTCAAACGCAAGAACATCAAGCGTGGCACTGGCTCACATAGCGGCTTTTTCGGAGTAGAACAGCGGCTTACCAGTTTTAACTCAAAATGCGGCAAGAACACCTCAGCCGTAATTCCCGAGCTCGTCCGCAGAGATGCACTCGACATCGGAAGATTTGAGGTGACGCAAGCTCAGTTCTATTTCTTCGAACTTGCCCAGTGCTCGGAAGGAAAAAGCCCGCCGTATTACATTTTGGGCCAGGAGAACTATCCGGCTCGAAAAATCACATTAGAGGATGCACTGGCTTACGCCAAATGGTTGAGCAAAGAAACTAACGAGACCTGGCGCGTGCCGTACGAGGATGAAGTAAAGTCTCTGCATGAACACAGCGAGGGCGAAAACACCCTGGATTATTGGGCGGGATATTCTCCCAATCCAGAAGACACAGAACGGCTTCGTACGTTGGCCAAACAGCTCGGTGATAATGCTCCGCTTCTGAAAGAAGTTGGCAGCTTTCGCGGCAAAGGCAGAGACGACGAGGAGCCCATCTACGACCTTGGCGGCAACGTCGCTGAGTGGGTGCTCACCCGCGATGGGAGAGGCAAAGTGATCGGCGGCAGTGCCGACTGCCCCGCCGACCCACGCTCGAGCTGCACGCCGGCTCCTGAGTACGTTGGATTCCGCGTCGTGCGCGGCGCGGCCGCAGGAGGCCAACTTGGCTCTGGCACGCCCCCTCCAAGCCGCTAAAATGTCCACATGAGCAAATTTGAGCCCACCGAGCGCACGCAAGTAAAACGCCTCCCCAAGCGAGGCCGCTATGACTGCGAAACCGTGTACCAGATTCTGGACTCCGCTTTCGTGTGTCACGTCGGATTCAATGTGGAAGGCCAGCCGTACGTCATCCCAACCAATTATGGCCGCTCGGGAGACACGCTGTACTTCCACGGAAGTTCCGCGAGCCGCATGCTGAAGACGCTAAGCGCCGGCGTGCCCGTTTGCGTGACCGTGACGCACGTTGACGGCCTCGTTCTGGCACGTTCAGCGTTCCACCACTCCGTGAACTACCGCTCCGTGGTAATCTTCGGAACCGCGCGGCTTGTGGAGAACCCGGCCGAAAAGATGGAAGCCCTCCGCATCTTCACCGAGCACGTTTTGAAAGGCCGCTGGGACGACGTCCGGCACCCCACCGAACAGGAAATGAAAGCCACGATTGTGCTTGCCCTGCCGCTCGAGGAGGTCAGCGCCAAGGTCCGCACTGGCGGCCCGGTTGACGACGAGGAGGACTATAGCCTCCCCGTTTGGGCGGGCGTGCTACCGCTCGAGCTGGTGGCGAAGACGCCTGAACCGGATGCACTCCGCAAGAGCGACCCGCCCTTGCCGGGGTACTTGAAAAATTACTCGCGCTGACTTGTCATCGCAAAAAAAGCACGAGGCCCGGATCGTAGAGGGGGAGAAGCGGGCCTCGTGTTCGGAACACGCGGGGATCCACGCATTCGCGAATTTCAGTTTGGATACGGCTGCGAGTCGACTATCTCCTGCAGCAGATCGTCGTACGAACGCAAAGTCTCATCGACCACGGGCTTCGCAGTAGCCACGGCGGCTCTCAGATTCGCTCGATAAAGTGCGAGTTCCTCAGGATCCTCGAACATGGTGTTCCGGATTGCGGCGACGTCGGCCATGACCGAGCCGACACTGGCGTGTAGCGACTTCACGCAGCCGAGCAGCGCTTCGAGGTAAGCAAGAAGATCCATCTTCTCTTGAGCGTCCCACTGCAATTTTGACATCGCAAAATCCTTTCTAATGCCGAGCACAGCTTCGGGGAGGAATTCCCGAAGGGGCCCACGCACGCTTGGGAAGGGAGAGAAGGTACCCTGCGGAACATGAGGCAGGCGTGACGTGCAGGGAGAGTCTGCGTTTAAGAGAAGGGGGCGGCTGTGAAATGAGTCACGGGAGATTGTGATTTCCGTCACGCCAGGCGGGTTGAGGCGCTCCAAATCTAATGGCAGGAGCA
>DASPTY010000214.1:0-144051 GCA_035623175.1 Candidatus Limnocylindrales bacterium
AGCAGCCCTGAGAGACTCCTGCTTCTGTCGCGCAGGTCCAAGTAATCTGGGTAAGAAAACGGCGGCGTCGGATGCTCGCTTCTCTCCCCGCGCATGACGGTAACCATGTTGCTCGTGTCCCGTATTCCGGGAACGGGATTAAGCAAGGTGGAGTTGATCCAACTGAAAATCGTGCCGTTCGCGGCAATGCCCAGCGCGAGCGTCAGTACAGCCACGGACGTGTAGCCGGGGTTCTTTGCCAACATGCGAAGGCCGTAGCGGAAGTCTTGCCAGAACGTATGCATCGATGCACCCCCACCGCAAGACACGTGTGGCGAACTACTTCAAGCGAATGCGGTCGTAGTTATCCCACTGGGACATGTCGGAGAGGATGACACGGTCTCCAACCTGCAAGCCTTGCAGAATCTCAACGGTGTTTACCGAGGTGCGGCCCAGCTTGACATTGACACGGGTGGCTTCCGAGCCGTCGGTGTTCAGCTTAAACAGGCCGACGGTGCTTTCCGGCGAGCCGTGAACCGGCCGCCCCACATAGAGCACGTCTTTCAGATTTTCGAGCTCGATCGTCCCATCCACGCTCAGGTCTGGGCGGGCTCCCGACGGCAGAGGTCCATCGATGGCCACATCCACGGTCACGGTCCCGTTTTGCACCGAAGGATAAATCCGCCACACATGCCCGGTGACAACGCCGTTTCGCGTATCGATCGTCGCCTTCTGGTTTTCTGCCAAATCCTTCGCCTGTGTTTCGGCCACCTTGATTTCGGCCTTCAGCTTTTTCGGATCGGCTACGCGCGCCAGATTTGTTCCCGGCATCACGTGCTGGCCTTCCTCGACCGGCACAAGCTGCAGCACTCCGTTCATTCCCGCGCGCACGTGCAATGCTTCCAGTTCGGCGTGGCGCAAGGCATAGAGAGCGCGCTGTTGATCGACATGCGACATCTGCGCTTGCAATCGCGCCTGGGCGGCATCCGCCGTGTTTCTCGTGCGTTCCCCTTCGAGTTGCAAACGGACACCGAGCTGGACTTCCCTCACTCCGGAAAGTTGGGCGGTTACCTGTGAGCCAATCCCCTCGGCTGCCAGCTTTTCGTCAACCTCGTGCTGAATCTTCGCCTGCTCATACTCGCTGCGAACGGCGGCTTCCGCGGCTTTCTGGTTCAATAGTTCGCTGTTGACTTGGACTTTCAGGTTGGCATAGTCAGCTTCGGCGGCCTTTAACTGGAACTCCGCATCCAGCGCGTCGCGTTTCAGCGTCAGGTTGCTCATCTCCAGGATGATGGAGTCCGGCTTGACCACCGCACCCGGCCGGAGCACGATTTTGTCGACTTGAGCTTCGGTCTGTGCAGGAAGCCACTGAATGTCCACGGGCACGAGCGTCCCGATCCCACGCACGTCACGGAGCATTCCACCTCGTTTCACCTCATCCGACCAGACTATCGCGCGATCGACAGAGGGCGCTGCGGGTTTTAACCGCGACAACGCCAGAGTGATTCCTCCGATGGAAAGAAGGGCAATCGTGCCCAGAATGATCCGGCGGATTAGCTTGGCGCGGGCGTTGGAAGGACGTGGAATATCCATAGTTTGGGAGCCTCGCAACAGGATCAAGCGCAATCCCACTGCCTGGCGATGCTCTTGTAACTTGTTCATGTTCTTATAGTTATGTTAGGACGACTGGGGATAGGAGATCTCAGGTGTCCGATTATGGGATTTTTCAGCTCAGAAGCGAGCAGTTTGCCCAGCGTTGAGGCGCGATTGCCGAGCGCTAGGTCTTAGGCAGCAGGCGAAGCGCATTTTCGCGATAGACCTTGCGCAAAACATCGTCAGGCAAGAACAGTCCGTAAATGTTCCAACGGCCCTGACGCGAGGCGTGCGAGGGGTACTCGAAATACTCGTCGCGAGTTTCGAGAAAGCGGTAGTGCAGTCGGTACATCTCCAGGTCTGGAATTAAGTCCGTGCCGAACAGGATGCGGTCGGCGTACTTGAGGAAAAATTCCCGTGCAGTGTAGGGCTGGCGCCCCAGTTCAGCGCAGCGGGCGCCGATATCCACGTGAAGATTGGGATTGCGATCGAGCAGTTGACTCACGTACGCGAGGTCTTCCGGATGCTCGGCGACGTGCGCACCCACAAACGTCGTTTTCGGATGGCGGGCGATGACACGATCGCGCTGCGCGAGGAGATCGAGCTTGCCGTAGTGCGAACCGTAGTAACTCCATTCTGGATGAGCGGCTAATTCTTCGTAGCGCTCATTCGTCGCGTCGATAGGAAGGAAGAACGCATCGGGGTCGGCGATGTGGTACATGATGGGGACCTTTAGTTCGGCAGCCTTATCGTAGAGTGGATCGAGGCGAGGGTCGTCAATGCGCAGAAGGGTGCCGTCAGGGTATCGGATCTTGGTGCCAAGGTCCTTCCAGATCTTGATTCCGCATGCGCCATGCTCGATCAGGCATTCCAAGCGCTGGACGCTGCGTTGGAAAAAGCCGGGCGCTTGCACGTCGCTCCAATCCATCCAACCGTACGTGGCAAAGCGGTCCGGAGCGACGGAACGGAACTTATCAATGACGTCGAGGGCAAGCTGGCCGGTGTGCATGGTGATGTTGACGATGCGTTCGATGCCGCATTCGTCCATGATTTTCAGGACTTCGCGCGGTTCCTGAGAGTCGAGGTGATTGTGATAATCAATGACCGGAAACTTCGGCCGGCAGATTTCATGCACCGGCGAGACAAGCATGGACCGCGGATGGAAGTCGCTCAGACGGAGGTCGACTTCTGCGCGTGCTGTAACCATTGCCACAAACGGATCCTTGCTCGCTGGCGGGTTCGTCATAGGTGCTCCTGGTCAAAAAATGATACTAACAAATAGAAGTGGGGCCTGCTGTGCTTCCAATAGAGCCGCCCCAGCGTTAAAGTTGCCGGCAAGGTGATTTGGTTGCAGTTGACGGAGCTATCATGCGGACAAATCGATTCTTCTTTCTCAGTGTGATTGTGCTGTTTAGTGTTTGCGGGGGATGGGTTCCCTTGGCCACGGGCCAGACCTCGTATCTCTACGGTATGCGACCGGGGAAAGCTCAAGTAAGTATCCAAGACGGGTCAATTACGCTCAAGAATGATGCGCTGAGTGCCACCTGGTCGACCCGCGATGGGAAGCTCCGCGGGCTATCCCTCACCTCTTCATCGCTGGCGGCGCCCGTCAATCTTCCTGAAAACGCATTTGTGATTTCTTTTGCGGATGGGCGTGTCCTCACTCCCGCCGCGATGCGGATCGCGGACGCTCCGCGCGTGGAGGAAATGAGTGCCGATCCACAAGCCTCGCGCCTAGAAGAGCACTTTGCCGGGAGACGGGTAATTGTTCGGCTGGAAGACCCGGAGAGCAAGCTGGGTGTCAGCTGGTCGGCCATCCTGCGCGACGGAGACAACTATGTGCGCCAAGAAATTGCGATTTCGGCGGCGAAAGATGCCGCGATTCGGGAAGTCCGCCTCTTCGATTTCAACCTGCCTTCCGCTCAAGTTCAAGGCACGGTGAAGGGCTCTCCGGTCACGGCAGGCAACCTGTTTCTGGGATTCGAACACCCCCTTTCACGCTGCATCGTCGAAGCCGAGAAGGTCCGGTGCTCCATCGAGCGCGAATTGCGGGTGAAGGCCGGGCAGAGCGTGACCTACTCCTGCGTGATCGGTGTAACGCCGGCCGGGCAGATGCGTCGCGGCTTTTTGAACTATGTGGAACGTGAACGCGCGCATCCTTACAGGCCGTTTCTTCATTACAACTCCTGGTACGACATCGGCTACGGGAATCGCTACGACCAGGCGGCCGCGTTGGACGCGATTCGTGCATTCGGCGAAGAGCTTGGCATCAAGCGGGGCGTGAAGTTGGACTCCTTCTTATTTGACGACGGCTGGGACGATCCTCGCTCACTCTGGAGTTTCGACGCCGGCTTCCCGGATGGCTTCGCCCCGCTGAAGTCGGGAGCGGCAAAGTACGGAGCCGCACCCGGAATCTGGTTGTCCCCTTGGGGCGGTTATGACAAAGCCAAAGAAGAACGCATGAAGTACGGCAAGCAACAAGGCTTCGAAATGAATAAGGGTGGCTTTGCGCTTTCCGGGCCGAAGTATTTCGCGCGATTCCGCCACGTCACGCTGGAGTTCATGCGCAAATATGGAATCAACCAGTTCAAGATTGATGGAACTGGCAACGTGAACAGCGTTTTTCCCGGAAGCGAGTTTGACAGCGACTTTCACGCCGCCATCAGCCTCATCGAAGAATGGCGCGACGTGAAGCCGGACATTTACGTAAATCTCACAACCGGAACCTGCCCTTCGCCGTTTTGGCTGCGGTACGCAGACTCCATCTGGCGGGGAGGGGAAGATCACAGCTTTACCGGCGTGGGTCCCTGGCGCGAGAAATGGATCACCTATCGAGATGCGGCTACGTATGCGGGCGTCGTGAAAGCCGGCCCTTTGTTTCCGCTGAATTCGCTCATGCTGCACGGGGTCATTTATGCGCGCCAGGCGGAACACCTCGGCGACGATCCGGAACACACGTTTGCTCACGAAGTCCGCGATTATTTCGGTACCGGAACGCAGTTACAGGAGATGTACATCACGCATTCGCTGCTCTCCGCCGCGGACTGGGACACGTTGGCGGAGGCGGCAAATTGGTCGCGCCGCAACGCCGCGACACTCGCGGATACGCATTGGATCGGGGGTGACCCTGGAAAGCTGGAGGTGTACGGTTGGGCGGCGTGGTCGCCGAAGAAAGGAGTCCTCACGCTGCGAAATCCAAGTGATCGGCCGCAGACCATTACCGTTGACATTGGGGAAGCGTTTGCGTTGCCCACAGGGATGCCACGCGAGTATCGTGCGCAATCTCCCTGGAAAAGCAGCCAGAACGAGAAGCCGATCGAGCTGGCAGCGGGAATGAGCCATGCGTTTGCGCTGCAAGCATTCGAGGTGCTCACACTGGAGACGGTGCCCGTCCGGTGACCGGTCGGCAGGTGGTTTCGTTTACATTCTAATTCTTTCTTTTTCTTTCGTTTCCGCGTAGACTCACTGCAGAGCCAGCCCTCCTCTTTGACAAGGGATTCCTCGGATCGCGGCTTCTAGACGCCGGGAGAAAACCATGATTGACAATTCCAAAGTTCCATTGCGGCCGAGCCGCGCGCTCGTTTGCATGGTTTTGTGTGTCCTCGCGCTGATTGCGGCGGGCATGCTACGCACAGTGGCCCAAGACCTCCGGCCCAATCCCGACCCGAGAGCCGCAGAACACAAGACTCTGCTGCTGAAGGACTACGAGCCGAAATCCATGTTGCACGCCGCCGTGCACGAAACGCCCCGGGCGAAATTCCCGGTGATCGACGTTCACAATCACGTGAATGATCCGCATGGCGATCACAGGGAGCTGATTCCTCCCGCGGAAGTTGTCAGACGCATGGATGCCGCGAACATCCAGAAGATAGTGATATTGACCGGGATGTGGGGTGAAAAGCTGCAGGGCTTGATCGATCTCATGTTCAAGCCTTATCCGGACCGGTTCGTGGTATTCACGCAGATTGATTGGAGCAAGGTCGACGACGCGGATTTCAGCGCGGAAATGGTAGCGCAGATTGATGACGCGGTTCGGCGAGGAGCGCGCGGGTTAAAAGTGTTGAAGGACTTGGGGCTGGGCGTGAAAGACAAAACGGGCAAGTTCATCCCGGTGGACGACCCGCGGCTCGACCCGATTTGGGAAGAATGCGGACGGCTGGGGATTCCGGTGGCAATTCATACTTCAGATCCAGAAGCCTTTTTCACGCCACTGGATCGGCACAACGAGCGGTACGAAGAACTGATGGAGAACCCAAACTGGTATTTTGGAGGGCCACAATTCCCCAACAAAGAGAAGCTGCTTGCAGAACGCAATCACGTCATAGAGAAGCATCCGAGGACTACGTTCATCGCGTTGCACGTAGCCAATTGGCCCGAGAACCTGGATGCGGTGTCCGCATGGCTCGATAAGCACCCCAACATGGTTGTGGAGTTTGGCGCTCGCCAGGCCGAGCTGGGCCGCCAGCCACTTCGCGCCCGGAAGTTCTTCCTCGACTATCAGAATCGGATTCTGTTCGGGACGGACAGTGAGCCTGAGCTGAAGATGTACGCAAATTACTTCCGCTGGCTGGAGACAAGCGACGAGTACTTCCCGTATGCGCACTATCCGGGACAAGGCCGCTGGATGATTTACGGAATGGGACTGCCCGATGAAGTTTTGGAAAAGGTGTACCACAAGAATGCCGAGAGAATTTTTGCGCAGTTCAAGGGGACGAAATGAGCGAACAAACTGAGAAGGGATTGCAGACAAGCTTTCGAAGGAACGCACAATCGCGCGGGAAAACGATTTTTGTTGCGTCGCTGTGTGTCGCAGCGGCAACGCTCCTCTCGTTCGCGGGTTGTCAGGACAAGAAGGCCGCTTCCACGGCAGGTCCGACAGCGCCAAACAAATCGGTAATCGAAGCAAAAGTGACCGCGGAGGGCGTTGTCGTACGCACGCCGCAGGCGGAGTTTACTCTGTCGCCTTCGGGCACATTGAACGCAGCCCTGGTGAAAACAGGCGCCCCAGTCACGCTGGACAAAAAAGCCGCAGATGCGGGTCAGTCCGTCTTTTTGAAGGGGAATGAGTATGCCGGAGTCGTTCTCGACACGGCCAAGGCGACCGTTCGGGAAGCGACAGGGAAATTTGGAAGTTTGGGAAAGCAAATTGAAGTGACAGGGAAAATTCCCGGGAGTGGTCTAGAAGAAACGGTCACGCTCGAGGTCTACGACGCGTTCCCCAATCTCGCGCTGCTGTCGGCACAGCTGAAGAACGCTGGACAGGCCGACGCCGCGCTCGATACGGTTGTGCTCCAGCGCCACAGTTTCGCATCCCCGCAGCCAGCCAACGGCGCCGCCGAGCCTCTCTGGACGTTCGAAGGCTCGAGCCTGAAATGGGGCAAGGATGAAATCTTCCCCATGCCTGCCAAGTTCTCACAGGTGAATCCGTTCGGCGCTCCTGTCGTTGTGAAGGACGACCTCGGCCAAGTAGGCGGTGGAATTCCCGTGGTAGCGTTCTGGTCGCGCAGCGTGGGTGAAGCAATCGGCCACATCGAAACGCTTCCGCTGGTCCTTTCCATCCCGGTACAAACGACAGCGGACGGCCGAGTGGAAGCCGGCATTAGCATTCCCGCCAAAACAATCCTCAAGCCGGGAGAAGTCTATTCCACGCCGCGCACGTTTCTGGCCGTGTACTCGGGCGACTTTTATGAACCCCTGAAAATGTGGTCGGATGCAATCGACAGAGAAGGCCTGAGCAAGCCAGCGAACAACGACGAAAACTACGCGGTCGCCTGGTGCGGCTGGGGGTACGAGTTCGGAGTCACGCCAAAGCAGATGCTCGACACCATTCCGAAGCTGAAGGAATTCGGTATCCACTGGGCGACGCTGGACGACGGTTGGTTCAACAACTACGGCGATTGGCAACCCCGGCAGGCCGACTTTGGCGGGACGGCGATGCAGGACATGGTCAAGCAATTTCACGAGCAGGGAATCAGGGTACAGCTCTGGTGGCTGCCACTGGGGGTCGAAGACGGGAAATTCGCGTATGGGGGGCGCAAGTTCGTCATTTCAGAAGTTCTCAAACAGCACCCGGATTGGCTAGTGCTCGATCAGAATGGGAAGCCCGCGCGGATGGCGCGCAATCTGGCCACACTCTGTCCCGCGTTGCCCGAGGTGCAGGCGTACTACAAGCAGTTGACCGAGAGATTCGTCCGCGATTGGGGTTTTGACGGGCACAAGCTCGACAATATCTATACGCCGCCGCCCTGCTTCAATCCGAAGCACCATCACAAGTCGCCGTACGATTCTATTTACGCGATGGGGGACGTATACAAGGCGATTTTCGAAACGACACGCGCGTTGAAGCCCGACAGCGTCACGCAAAGCTGCCCCTGCGGAACGCCGCCGAGCCTCGCGTGGTTCCGCTACATGGACCAGGCCGTGACCGCCGACCCAGTCGGTTCCATTCAAGTGCGCCGGCGAATCAAGATGTACAAAGCGCTGCTTGGACCCCACGCGGCGGTCTACGGCGATCACGTCGAGCTGACCCGCATCACCGGCACATTCACCGACCACGAGCAAGATATGGGCAAGGACTTTGCGTCGACGTTGGGAGCCGGAGGAGTTCTGGGCACCAAGTTCACCTGGCCCGACTACGGCCCGAAATTCCGGAATGTCTATCTTTCGGCGGACAAGGAGGCTCACTGGAAAGAGTGGATCGCTCTGTACAACGAAAAAATGCTCTCCAAGGGCAATTTCCTGAACCTGTATGTCTACGGATTTGACTCGCCGGAAGCATATGCGATCGAAAAGGATGGGCACATCTACTATGCGTTTTACGCTCCAGCCTCAGCTGAGAAGGCAAGGAAAGGCCAGGAGGAAACGAGTCACTGGAGTGGAGAAGTGGAATTGCGCGGACTGGGCGCGAAGTCCTACCGCGTGACCGACTACGTCCATCATAAAGACTTGGAAAGCGTCACCGGACCGACAGCGAAATTAAAAGTGGAGTTTACGGACAATCTGCTGCTCGAAGCATCTCCTGCACTTTAGGGCTTCGCAAAATGGCGGCTATCGCGGGGCGGGCGCGTTGCCATGAGAGCCGGCGCGGGCGGAGTGACTCCGTAAGAACGAGTCACGGTAGTGCGCGTCACGAAACGCCTCGGTTCCGCCAGAACGCGTTACGGAGAGCGAGCCGACAACGTTCGCGAATTTCAGGCAATCATCGATTTTTGTTCCCCGAATGTACTGGTGAAGAAAACCCGCGTCGAAACTGTCACCAGCGCCGACATGGTCGGCAACCGTGACCACCGGAGGGAAGTTCACGAATTTTTCTTTGGAAACTCGCGCGAGCGCGCCTTGCGATCCGCGTTTGATCACCAGCACAGGCACTTTTTGGGAGAGCACTTCTGCGGCGCGCTCCACATCGTCCACTTGCGCGAGTTTGCAGGCCTCGCGCTCGTTGGGCAGCAAAATGTCGGTGTGTTTAAAGAGAAGCTGGATTTCTGAGGACCAGCGATCTTCCGGATCGTCGTTGGTGTCGAGCGAAGTGGTCAACCCCGCCTGCTTTGCCTTGCGGAAAATGTCGAGGAGGGAAACGCGCAGCCCTTTCTGCAAGAAATAAGAGGAGACGTGCAGGTGCTTAGCGCTGAAAACGTAATTGAGGTCCAGGTCGCGCTCGCTCATCTCGTACATGGTTCCCGGGTACGTGAGAATGTAGCGTTGCTTGCGTTGGGGAAGAATGACCGTTAGTCCCGTAGTCTTTCCGGACATGCGGCGCACGCGGGAAAGGTCCACGCCACTCTCGCCGAGCCGCTTCAGGCAAATCTCCCCGAAAGGGTCGCCACCGATGCAGGAACTGAACCCCACCTTATTTCCAAGCGAAGCCAAGTTGTGCGCAAAAATAGCCGAAGAACTTCCGAGAGTAATGCTGAGGTCCTTGGCGAGATGCTCGTGCTCCAGGATCAATTCAGAGGGAAGTCCATACAAAATCAGGTCCAGATTCAGTTCGCCAATTACACTCACGTCAAAGGTGGCCAATGGTTCTTCTCCTCTGGTTTCAATCCAAAATCACGACACGAGTCAGATTTCTAGGCTGATCGGGGTTCAGGCCTTTGCGCAGCCCGGTAAAGAAGCCCATGAGCTGGCAAGGTACCGTGTAGGGAGCGAGCAAAGCCACTTCGTTTCCGTTGAAATCAAATTCGATGACGAGGTCTGAGGTCTGCCGGATGGATGAATCCGCGCGGTTGCAGATTGAGACAATGACACCGCCCAAGTCTTTCATCTCGGACAAAACCTCAGCCTCTGCCCTCTGCGCCGTGTCGCTCAGGAAGAAAGTCAGGCACGTCGCCGGCCCCACGATCGCTTTTGGCCCGTGACGGAATTCCAGCGCATGGAAGAATTGGCTGTAGGAACAGGACATCTCCATCACTTTGAGCGCGGCCTCGCGGGCGATTCCGTAGAATGGGCCTTGTCCTAGAAAAACGTAATCGGCGAAGGAATGCCGCGAGACAAACGATTCGATGTGGCCTGCAATCGCTCCGATGCGCGGCGTAAACTTCTCGGTCATCGTCCGGAGGCCATCCAAGAATTGCCCGTTCTGCGTCAGGCGTGCCGCGAGGACCTGAAGACATAGCAGCATGCAGGTAAACGAGCGGGTCATCACCGTGCTCTGTTCGTCGGCTGCGCGCAGCACAACCGAGATGTCGCAAGCCTCTTCCAGTTCCGACCTCTGCGCGCACGTGATCCCGATTGCCGGAATGCCCAGCTCCTTCTTTAAGACTTCCGCAGCGCGAATCGCCTCGGAAGTCCGGCCGGAGCGCGAGATCACCACAGCCTGCACATCCGCGCCTTCCGCCTGAAGCAAGCGCGGGAAAAGCAGGATCTCGGAGGCGGGAACGGCCCGGGCCGGTTGGCCCGTGAGAATCGTCCAGGAAATTGCGGCCGCTTCGGCGAGATAATAGCTCGTGCCACACCCGACAAAAATCCACTCGCGCTTGTTCTTTGCGGCTTCAAGAATTTTTTCGACCACCGGACTATTCCGCAGTTCATCCAGGACGAATTGCCAGACCTCGCCTTGTGAAAGGATCTCTTTCCAGGTTACTGACTGTGCGTATTGTTCATTGCTGATGGTCATTGGCGTCTTTCCTGATCCTGCCGGTGTCTAGGCATGAGCTAAACGAGCTTCACCTCGATGTCGGCTTCGCGAAGAGCTTTCAAATCCTGTTTGGGAATGTTCCTGTCAGTAATAACCTCGTGGACGGCCGAAGTCGGAAGAATCAAGGCCAAGCTGCGGCGGCCAAACTTGCTGGAGTCGCACACGAGCACAGTGCGCCGGGCTGATTCCACCATGGCCCGATTTACACGCGCCTCCAGCAAATTGGGTGTCGTCAATCCGTAGCGCACGTCAAAGCCGTCGACTCCGAGGAACAGCAGGTCCGCACTAAGCTTGCGCAGTAACTCCTCCGCCAAGGGCCCCACCAGGGAAAATGAATTCTGGCGCAGCACGCCACCAGTGAGAATCACCTCGACAGAGGAGTCTGCAAGCTCCGCTGCAATGTTTGTTGCATTGGTGATGATGGTCAAATTTCTCATGTGGCGGCAGGCCCGTGCGATTGCGGTCGTCGTAGTCCCGGAATCCAGAATAATGACCTGTCCCTTGGCAATCATCTGCACCGCCGCGGCGGCAATGCGAAGTTTCTCCTTGTGGTGCTGGCGCTCCTTTTCCTGGAGGGTGCCGTCCATCAACGCACCTGTCTTCACCGGCAAGGCGCCGCCATGAGTACGTTCGAGCTGGCCTTGATGATGGAGAATTTCCAGATCCTTGCGGATGGTGATGAGGGAAGTGTGAAAGCGCTTCGAGAGATCGCGAACGAGGACACGCCCCTCCTGTTGAAGCATTTCTACGATCGCCCGGCGGCGTTCTTCATTGAGCACGACAGTCCTCAAAGCTCGAAAAGTTCGTCATGACCGCATCCCACAAGCATACGAATACTGATCGATCACCGCGAGAATCCTGTGCCGAATCAGATCCGCGGGCCGGTTCGCGAGCGCACGGTTTCGCACAGCTTCTGCCTGCAACGGCAGGTATTGACTGAGCAAACCCAGCGGTGCCGGATGCATTTCCAGATTCTCGATTAGCTTTCCTAAGGCGTGCAAAACCTCCAACTGCGGCCAGTAGTAGCGCGCCCTGTCGCTGAAACTGTACTTCCTGGCGAACCGGAGGGTGTTTTCGTCGCCCTGATAATAGTTTTTCCAATGTACCGGATTCTCCAGCATCGCGCGCTCGAGGGTTTCACCTAGCTCGGAAAGCGAGACTCCACTTCGCGCGCAGAGCCATTCGCGTTCGATCGCTTCCAGCGCAAAAACCGCTTCGCGGAACGCGAACGTCAGTGCGGGACCCACTTTGAGAATCGCAAAATGGTCTTTCACCATCTGCCGCAACGCCGCGCTGGTCTGATAATCGGTTGAATGCGCCTCAAACACGCCGGACCAGTTCGCCTTCAGAAATCGGGACAGCAGCCTGGCTTTCCCGGAATCGTACGGAGTCACCGTGGCATCGCCGAACTCTACGCCCGGCTGGACCACAACTGCGATGACGCGCTCCCAAGCCGATTGCAGTCCCCATGACCAAAATGTTTTCTTTGTAATGTCCAACACGCGGTTCAGATCCTTCGTACGCGTGACGTTCAATCTCCGCGCCCCCGAATGCTCGCCCCCGGGAACGGGGACTTCGTTTCCGATGACATACAACGGAGCACTCGCGCCACGCGGCAGCCGACGATAAGCGTCTTCCGCCGCCTGGCACAATTCCGCTGCGCGTGCACTGACGAGGTCGACTGATAATTGGCCATCGCGCTCCACGACGTCGCCTTGACAAGGCATGCTGGCATCCAGATGAATCTTCGTGAACCCCGCCAGCAGGTATTCGCGAACCATTTCTCGAGCCTTCTCCATGGCCAGTGCCGCGGTGACGTTTCGCCAAGGGTGCGGCCCGAGGTGGTCTCCGCCAAGCACAATCCGCTCAGAAGGAAAGCGCATCGCTCGCGCAATTTCATGGATGAACTTCACAAAGTCGCCGGGAGTCTGCCCTGTGTATCCACCAAACTGATTCACCTGATTGGAGGTGGACTCGATCAAAAGCGGAGCGCGATCGCGGGAGGCCTGCATCATGCCTGCTTCCAGCACGTACCTATTCGCCGAACAAATCGAGTAGATTCCGAGGCCTGTGCCGCGGCGATTCGCGTTCAAAAGATCGCGAAGCTCTCTTGCGCCATTACTGCGGCGGCGAGTGCCCTGCGCGGTCATGGTCTGCCTTTGCCCTTTCGCCGTGGCAGACGGCTTGGCGCGCTCGGAGCCGGTGCCATATACCACGGTTGCGCGGCAGCGAGGCAGCGGTTCACATTCTGAATGTTCTGGACGCCGTCCTTTGCCAGCCAGTCGTCGAGCGCTTTCGCTCCTTGCTTCACGAAGATGGGCACGCCGTCCTGCCAGGACGCGCGCCCACAAAGCACGCCGCTAAACCTCGCTCCCGCCTCGAAAGCAAGTTCAAGCCCGAATTGGAAAGCCTCGTTGCTCACGCCTTCCGACAAGTAGATGAAGGGAAGTTGTGCGGCGGACGCGGCGCGCCGGCAATGCGCCAGCGCCTCGCGGCGACGGTAGAGGACTTCCTTTCCAACCGCGGGGGAGCCCTCGACATAAGCCAGATTCACAGGCAGGCCCACTTTCAATACATCGACCCGATACTCCGGCTTTGAGAACTCCGCCATCCCCTGCGTTACAACTTCGGGCTTAATTCGCGCAAACTCGGCGCCTTTGTCGTCCATGCCCTCCCCATAGCCCACGAGTTCGAGGAAGAAGGGAACGTCGGCTTCCGCGCATTCCGCTCCCACACGCTCAACGAATGCGTGCTTCGCGTCGTTTATCTCCGCGGCGCTGGTGCTCGAATAGTAGAGCAAAAGCTTTACGCAATTTGCCCCTGCCGCGGCCAGGCGTCTCACTGACCAGCGATCCAGCAGTTGTGGAATCCTCCCCGGGGTATTTTTGTTATAGCCGGACTTTTCGTAAGCAAGCAGCAATCCAGCGTTCTTTGTTCGCTGACGGGCGGCAGGAAGGCCGTACTCAGGATCGAGCAGAATGGCGCTCGCATGCGGAGTCAAAATGCGGCTTACGGCCTCTTTGAATTGCGCCAACGTCTCCACAGTTACGTAATCTGGCTCCACATTCATGGCCTTCGCGAAGAGTTTCCGCAAAGCACTGCGCTGGTCAATGGCTAGCGCCGCAATGATCCCACGCGGATCAGCAACAGCCTGCAGGCATTTCTTTTTCTGCTCAGTAATGCGAAGAGCCATGGATGTGTTCGCTCCCGTCCAGATGGCCGCGGTAGGTTCCAGCGGTGAAGAACCTATTTCTCCTCCTGGGCGATTTGCGCTGCAGCCAGGTGCCGCACTGGACGCAGTGTCCAGTTTCTTCACTTTCTGCCTTAGAAATAGAATTTCAAGGCAAATTGGATCCGCCGGGGCGGCCGCGTGTATCCGGTGTAACCAAAGGCAGGTGAACCGAGTTCTGTTCCCGTATTTTCGGCTACTGTGTCCGGATTTGTGAATTCCGGATTAGCGTGATTCCAGGCATTGAAAAACTCCGCACGGAATTCCAAGCGCCTTTCTTCGTGGATCGGAAAGGTCTTAAACACGGAAACGTCCCAGTTCTGGAAACCTGGCCCAAGGATGATATTGCGGCCTGCATTGCCGAACTCCCCGATAACTGCGTTTGAGACCAAGGCGCAGGTGTTGAAAACTGTTCCCGGGATGCACGGTTTCCCGTTCGGATTTCCGATGACATTCGGCCGAATGCAGTTCGAGACTGTCCCGCCGCAGTCGGAAGTCGAAAGATTGGAGGATATGTCTGTCGGGGTGTACCAGTTCCCGGTTGACGCGGTGACGATTCCTGCGACCTGCCATCCGCCGATAACCTGGTTCGCGAAGCCGGATGCATTCCTGCCAAATGGCTTGTCCTTGCCAAACGGCAGTTCGTAAATATAGCTGAACACAAACCGATGGCGAACGTCGAAGTCCGAATTCCCGTACTCCCATTTGGGATCCGTCTGCAACCGGAAATCGCCCTGGTTGGCCGAGCCCAGGCTGGCGCTCGAGGCATTATCCAGCGAGTGGCTGTAGGTGTACGAAGCCTGGAACTGCAACCCGTGGGAGAACTGTTTCTCCAGGCGCACCTGCAAGGAGTGATAATTCGAGAATCCGTCTGACCGGAAGAGGGCGATGCCAGTATCCACAGCTGGGAAGGGACGCCGCGGCGCTGTAGGACAATTCGCAATGGTGTTCGGCGGTGTGGTACAAAACGTCACGAAATTCGGATCCGTGGCGGGAACCGCCTGATTCCCGTTATAAAACGTGAAGAGTTTCAGGCCGCGCGAGCCGGCGTAGGAAATGTCCAAGATCGTATCGGCCGGCAATTGGTACTGGAAGCCAAGATGCCACTGCTGGTTGTAAGGCGTGCGGATCTTGGGGTCGATGGAATAAAGCTCCGGAGTATTTGGATCGATCAGCGAATTGGCAGGGAAACCGTTCGCCAGCACATTCAACCCTGGAATGGAACAATCCAACACCGCTGGATTAGCGATTCCTTGCGTGCAAGGCATGGAGAAGGACTGGGTAACAAAAAACGGCGGATTGAAACCTGGGCTCGGATTGGAAAACGGGCCATTTTCCTGCCCGCCATAGAAAATTCCATACCCGCTTCGCAGGACCAAGTTATGTGTGATTTTGTACGCCAAACCGATCCGGGGGGCGAAATTGTTGAGGTCCGGCGAAATCAACCCGGGAGTGCCGGTGGCGCTGACAGGGATGTACGATGCAAGCGTCGGAGTGAGTTGTGCGGTCACTCCCTTCGGCACAATGAGAGAGGCTGTCGCAAAATCAAACGTCGCTTGTTCGTTGTGGTGCTCTTTGATTGTGCTGAACATTTCGTAACGCAAACCCAAATTCAGGGTCAGGCTGCGCGAGACTCTCCAGTCGTCCTGCACATATCCGGAATAAATTTGCCTGCGGTAGTCAATATTGTGCAAATTAACGATCGATCCGCCGTCGGGTATGCCCAGCAAAAAGGTGGCGAAGGCATTGCCTCCAGGTGTGCCGGAAGTATTGTCTCCGGCAACGGTGAATTCTATGGGGGCCGCGGGGTTGGCGGTGAATTCCGTGCCGAAATCCATCGAGCCACGGGACTGGGATGGCTGGAAAATCGTGAACTCTTCGATGCGAATTTCGCCGCCGATTTTCAAAGCATGGCCGCCGACAACCTTATTCAGATTGTCAGTAAACACAAAGCTGTTCTGTTTCTCAATCGAAGGAAGATACCCGTAGCTCCCGATCTCCACGGAAGAGCCGTCACTGAAAGTGATTGTGGGCAAGCCCCCATTGCCTGGAGAATAGGGCACTCCCGGGAAACCCAACTGGCCGGACACGTCCTGGAAGGCGTTGACCTGATACCGATGGGAATTGATGCGGTTGTAGCCTAAGCGGAATTCATTAACCAAAGTAGGGCTAAACATGTGGATCTCGCTGATGGCCACGCTGCGGTAGGAGTTATCTTCATCTCCGCTGAAGAAGTTCCCACCATCCAGAGCGTTTCCAAAGGGAGGAGGAATAAAGCGCGGTTGATCCTCGTAACTGAACCGGACGAAGGCGCTATCCCGATCCGTGAATTTGTGATCGACGCGAACGTCAAAATTGTTGCGAGTCGTTTGCTGCACGGGCAGCGCCAAGTAATTGAAGTTGGGATTATTCGTGTTGGGAGCCGGATACAGAGCCGCAAGTTTAGCGGCGAGTGGATCAATGGGTGTTCCACTGAAGGTGTTCTGGAACATGTTCGTGGGATTTCCACTCGAGTCGACTCCGATGGGTACGCCGCAGAATCCATTCGGGTTCAGATTGGATGCTTGTGTCAGCCGCGCGTTGAAGAGTTCCCCCACATAGGTGGGATTCCCATTGCAATCCAGAGCGGGGCTACTGGTAGCATTTCCGTTTGCATCAGAGGCAAACACGGGCGTGGTCGAGAGCATGGTGGAAAAATCGCCGCCGATCATATTTTGAGTGGGAATCACGCCGTTCAGGATTAAGCCCTCGCGCTCCCTCAAGCCTTCATAGTCCACAAAGAAGAAGGTGCGATTCTTGACGATCGGACCTCCGAAGGTAACACCGAACTGGTTTTGCTTGTAGGGTTCACGGCCAAAACCCTGCTGTTTTAGAGTCGAGTTGGCGGCGTCAACAATCTGGTTGCGCAGGAACTCGTAGACATCGCCGTGGAAATCGTTGGTTCCCGATTTGATCACCGCGTTCATGATGGCGCCGTTTCCTCGGCCAAACTCCGCACTGTAGGAATTGGTCTGAACCTTGAATTCGGCGATGGCATCGACGGAAGGCTGAATCACGAAAGCGCTTTCATTCAGCACGTCGCCCAGGTTGGCGTTGTTGTCGACGCCATCGAGGAGGAAGTTATTCTGCAAAGCGCGCGCTCCATTGGCGCTGAAGCCGTAGCTTGCCGAGACACGCGACCCTGGTTCGCTGGGCGCCACCCCTGCGCCGAGCTGCGCTAGTTGGGCGTAATTCCTGCCGTTCAAGGGAAGGGTGGAGACTCTTCGGCTGTCCACCACCTGGCCCAGGTCCGAGGTCTCTGTCTCCAGCTGCACGGCCGTGGCGCTTACGGTCAGCTTTTCTGTGGCGGCGCCGACCTGCAACGTCACGTCAACGGCTAGGCGCTCCTGCACTTTGAGTTCTACGGGCCCGGCCACCGCCGTCTTAAACCCGTTCTTCTCCACGCTTATGGTGTAGCGGCCAATCCTTAACGGGCCGGCGAAGTATTCGCCGACATCATTGCTTGTCGTCTCAAATGTAGTGCCTCGATCCACGTCCCGAACGGTAATGTTGGCTCCCGGCACACCCGCGCCCGTGGCGTCGCGAACCGTGCCAACGATGCTGCCGGTGTCTTTCTGCCCGTACAAACTCGGACTGAGGAGAGCAGTCAGCAGAAACAGAGTAAAACTCAATCTACGGAACTTCCGAGGGACAAATCTCATACCCTACCCCCTGGGCCGAATATCTTGGAGAACCGCACAAAAACGGCCCGATGCGGATACTTTCGATTTCTTTCTTTTACTTTCTTTTGCTTTCCATGTCAATGGCTAACTTTTGCGCCCGTGGTGAGCGTCACGCCTTCGCGGTCAGGAGGGGCGTGATCCCCAGCAGGGAATTACAGAACGTTTGAGAGTACCGATGGTTGGGCACGAATGATGGACCTCCCAAGCGCCGTGTCTGGGGCGATTTTCTACGGCTTTGGGTCATCAAAAGAGGATGTTGCCAAGCCCATTTTGGCGTAGTAGTGTCCCCCAATGCCCAAGAATCCGCAGGACCGCAAGAAAGGGGGCGGAACTGTCATGTCACCCGATCACGAGGAAAGAAATGCCGCCAACGGCGAGCTGCGCGAAGGCGCGAACGTAGACAAAATCCGCGACATCCTGTTTGGTTCCAACATGCGCGAATACGAGAAGCGTTTTGCGCGGCTGGAAGAACGCCTCACGAAGTCTTCGGAGGCGTTACGCGAGGACCTGAAGAAGCGCTTCGATTCGCTGGAGAATTACGTCCGCGAAGAAGTGGAATCGCTCAATCAGCGCCTGAAAACGGAGAAGACCGAACGGTCCGAAAACTTGAAAGAGCTCACGCGCGAGACTCGTGATTCTGCGAAGGCGCTTGAGAAGAAGCTCTCTCAACTCGAGGATCAGCTTTCCAGCGCCCAGGGCGATCTGCGCGCCCGCATCCTGGAACAGTCCAAGATGTTGAGCAGTCAGATTCAGAAATCCAAAGAGGAAATGGAAGCCGCGCTTGAAAGCGAGGCGGAGACGCTTCGCAAGGACAAAACTGACCGCGCCGCACTCGCCGACCTCTTCACGGAATTGGCCTTGCGGCTGAAAGACGAGCTGGAGCTCCCCGAGAAATAAGTGAGTTAACCGTTATGGGTTCCGCTCCGCGACAATCTCCTGATCCTTTTGACGACAGATTCTCGAAGTCTGACTCGCCCCCAAAGCGTCCTGCCGGTGACTCAGAATCCGATACTTCTGCAATTGGCGCAGGAGGGCTCGATGAGTTGCGCCAACTAATTATCGGCCCGGAGCGCGAGGCCCTTCGCCGACTTCGTGAACGCGTAGCTAACCCCTCCTTGCGGACTGAGGATGTGAGCGAGGTAGTTGCCGAGTCTATTCATCGCCGGCGCGAGCAAAGCGGCGATGAAGCTCTGAGCGCGGCGCTCTCCCCGACGATCGAGACTGCCCTCCGCGAATCGGTCCGCAAGGATCCGGGCACTCTCGCGGATGCGCTTTTTCCCGTCATGGGCCCAGCTATCCGACGCTCTATTCTCGAAACGCTTCGCTCATTCCTTGAATCCTTCAATCAGGTGCTGGATCAAAGCCTCTCCTGGCAAGGACTGAAGTGGCGCGTCGAGGCGCTTCGCACCGGCCGGAGCTTTACCGAAGTCGCGCTGCTACACAGCCTCGTGTTTCGCGTTGAACAGGTTTTTCTGATTCACAAGCGCACGGGCCTACCCATCGGCCAAGTGGTGGCCCCGGCCGTGGCCATGCAGGACCCCAGCTTGGTCTCTGGCATGCTCTCGGCGATACAGGATTTCGTACGCGATTCCTTCCACGCGGAGCAGGGGCAGGGCATTAACCGTTTGCAGGTGGGCGAACTGGAGGTATGGATTGAAGACGGGCCTTACGCCATTCTCGCGGCCGTGATTCGTGGCGTCCCTCCGAGAATTTTGCGGGAGCGCATGGCGGAATGCCTCGAAGATATTCACCGCGAGTTTTCAGAAAGACTTGAGCGGTTCGACGGGGACACGGCTCCGTTTGCCGCCGTTCCGCATGTGCTCTCGTGTTGCCTCGACGCCAAATTCAAAGAAGAGCCTCGTCGCCCGCGATACGCCTACGCCTGGGTCACCGGAGGTCTACTCTTCTGTCTGTTGGGGGGATTTCTTGGCTGGCGAGAGTGGCAGTTTCACCGTTGGAACCAGTTGGCAAGCACGCTGAGAGCCCAACCCGGGTTCGTACTCACGTCCTTCGGCCGCGGGAATGGGCGCTTCACCTTTTACGGACTCCGCGACCCGCTCGCCGCTGATCCGTTGGGATTTGTGCAGGCAGCCCAGCTCAACCCCGCACGCGCAGAATTTCATTGGGCTGCCTATTACGCACTCGATGACGCAATCGTCCAACAGCGCGCTGCGTCGATTTTGGCACCCCCGCCGGGTGTCACTCTCACGGTCAAGGAAGGAGTGCTGCGCCTGGCGGGAACGCCGACCGCCAAATGGATGAGCGATCTCCGCGCGCGAGCGCTGCTCGTTCCTGGGATTCGCGGGGTCGAGATTCCCCTCGAGATCAGCCCAGAGCGGCTCTCCTTCAGCGAAACGCGAGATGCAGTCCAGAATACAGTTGTCAAGTTTCCGCTCGCGAGCGCGACGCTTTCTGTTTCCGAACACAACTCTTTGCGAGAACTCTCCGCGGAACTAAAGAGCCTGCTCGAGTCCGCACCAGCTTTACATACAAAAGTCCGAGTCGAAGTCGTAGGTCACAGCGACACCACGGGTGCAGAAGCAGCTAATCAAAACTTAAGCCAACGCCGCGCTGACCGCGTAGCTTCGGAACTGATTCG
Source organism: Candidatus Limnocylindrales bacterium (assembly GCA_035623175.1). Classification (GTDB taxonomy): domain Bacteria; phylum Acidobacteriota; class Terriglobia; order Acidiferrales; family UBA7541; genus Acidiferrum. Next base: position 20,256 of record DASPTY010000214.1, read on the forward strand.
ATTGGGAATCCCCGCCGGTGCCTTGCATCCAAAGGGAGTGTCGAGCGCCGAGCCGGTACGCCCGGAAGATAGCGATGCCAACAGACAATTCAACCGCAGTGCGACCTTTCATATCTCTGTCGCGCCTGGTCTTTGAACTCTCGTGATGCTCCAGAAAAAGATCTGTATGCTGGGCGCCTTCGCCGTCGGTAAAACCAGCCTCGTGCGCCGCTTTGTTGAGAGCATTTATTCCGATGTCTATCAGACCACCGTCGGGGTGAAAATTGACAAGAAGATTGCCCAAACGGACGACCGGGAAGTCGCTCTCGTTCTATGGGATCTCTATGGCGAAGACGATTTTCAGAAAACGCGCTGGTCCTATCTTAAAGGTGCATCGGGCTACTTGCTCGTGGCTGACGGAACACGCCGAGCCACGCTGGACAAAGCCATTTCCCTCGCGCAACGCGCACGCGAGGAAGTTGGCCCGCTCCCATTCATCTTCGTCATGAACAAGTGCGATCTCGCCCCCGACTGGGATCTCGAGCCGGATTGGGAAGCCCGTCTCGCCGCGCTGAACTGGACTACGCTGCGTTCCAGCGCCAAATCCGGCGAGGGCGTTGAGGAAGCGTTTCTGCAACTCACGCGAAAGATTCTGGCCGGATCATGACGAACTTTCTCCAGGAGGTCCTCACGCGCCTCGGTTACGTCTTCCTCGAATATCAGGGCAACGCCGAATTCCGCTTGCTTTCGCCTGCTCCGAGGTGGCTCTCGGAGGTCTGGATTATCCCGGGAGCCGAGGGTTCCATAATTTTGGTCGCCGAGAAGTCTCCTTTTCTTGCGGATTTTCTTGACAAAGCCGACGTTCTCCTGAGCTCGGATGACAATGCCACATGTCAGTCGGAACCCTGGGTCGAACGTTCCCCCTCCGGGAAAGAGATTCCGCTACAAGCTCTCGCGCTTCACGTGAATGGGAAGCGTTACCTTGCTTTGCAGAGCCCTGAAACACAGTTCAAAGAACGTGCCCAGCTTCTTCAAACGGCGCGCGAATCACTGCTTGAACATGAGAAGCTCCTCCGGGAAATCCAAAAAAAGGAAATCCTACTGCATTGCATCATTCACGACCTCTCGCAGCCGCTCAGCGTCATGAGCGTCACACTAGATTGCCTTGCTGAAGAGCCAGTCAGTAAAAAGGCGCGGCGGCTGCTCGATCTAGGGAAGCACGCGAGCGATCAGCAAATGTCCATGATCCGGGATATCCTGCAGGTCTTTTCTTCAGATTTGAAGGCCTCGATCGACGCAGAGAAGGGAGCGGACTTCACTGCGAACCTCTTGCAAGCCGCGCGGAAAGTCATTGATGCCTTCACGCCGGTTTTTTTGGCGAAGACCGTCTCCTTGCGCGTCGATGCTCGCGCGGATCCAAGCGCAAACTGGTTGGTCCGCGGCGAATCCACACGGCTCGAGCGCATTTTTTCGAATCTCCTGGAGAATGCTTTGCGCTATGCCCCTTCGGGTACCGGCGTTACGATTGGGCTGTCGCGGGAGGGCGAATTCCTCAAAGCAGTTGTGGACGACGAGGGACCGGGTCTGCCCGCCGATTTGTCTCCGTCTCAGATTTTCTCGCTTTTCTCGAAGGGAAAAGAAACCGGGGGCAAGGCGGGGCTGGGTTTGTATTTCTGCCAGTTAACGGTCGAGCGCTGGGGAGGCGCGATCGGATGCGAGTCGCGCGCCGGGGGTGGGTCACGCTTTTGGTTCCGTCTACCAGTGGCCTCACAGGGGGAGAAAACCCCCGCGGGGGGCGATGCGCCACGCGAAGCCGCCACGCACGATACTATGTCGATCGGGAAAGGGCCCATGCGCATTCTGCTTGCTGACGATCAAGAAGAGATTCGAATCCTGACCACGCATCAACTGGAGCGCAGGGGCCATCACGTCGTCACAGTCGCCAACGGCCAGAAAGCTCTCGAAGCGCTCCAGCGCGAAGCATTCGACGTCATTCTGCTTGATGAGCAAATGCCGGTGATGACTGGCCTCGAAACGCTCAAGGCAATTCGCAAGCAGGAGAAGAAGCATGGCCATGCCGTCGTCATCGCCTTGACGGGATATAACACCGATCCGGACCGTGAGCGCCTTCTGAAGGCGGGCTTTGACGGGGTCATTGGAAAGCCATTTCGCATGAAGGCACTCGAGCTGATGCTGCGTGGTGCAGCGGATACGACACAAGCCAACCTCTCCGCACCGGAGGAAGAGGCCGCGGCGCCTGCGCCCGGATCAGTCGCGGATCTCCTGGAGCGCGTTGGTGGCGATGAAAGGCTTCTTCGAAAAATGGCCCGGACCTTCTTGAGGGATACGCCCAAGAGACTGGCGGAAATTCAAAAAGCGATTCGCGCGAAAAGAGGCGAGAAACTTGCATTCTTCGCGCATGCTCTTAAGGGTCCCGTGGGGATTTTCGGCGCCGAGGAAGCTCACCAGCACTGCCAGGACTTGCAGGAGCATGGCCGAAAGCTCGAGTTCTCGGAGGCTCTGCGAATCTACGACGCCCTGAAGGAAGAGATTGCAGAATTGGAATCAAATTTGAGAGGATACGCGGGTCAGAAAGGCTCCCCGCGGTCGGGAGCAACCCGGAGTGGAAAGCGTCGCGTCTTGACGTCCAAGCGAAAATCGAGATAGGGAACTCTGCCAGCCATTTTCGAACGCCCTAAACTCCGCAGGAGCGTGTAGATGCCGAGTATCCTGGTCACCGACGACGATGCTATGACGCGCCAAATGGTGCGCGGCGTCCTGAAGAAAGCCGGGCACTCGGTCGCCACTGCCGCGGACGGCATGGCAGCCCTCCGCGCCATCCAGAAGCAGAAATTTGAACTCGTGCTGCTGGACATCTGGATGCCCAAGATGACCGGCCTGGGGCTTCTTGGGCAACTGCACGGCGAAAAGTACATTCCGAAGATTGTGATAATGACGTCGGATCAGACGTCCGACACGCTGCTCAATGCCTTGCGTGGCCGGGTCTACCAGTATTTGAAAAAGCCGCTGGATGCCACCAGCCTTCTCGCCACGGTTGAAAATGCTCTCTCCACCAGTCCGGAAGTCCCCGCAATTGAAGTTGTGTCGGCAAATTCTCATTGGGTGGAACTCATGGTGCCTTGCGAACGTTCCGTGGTGAGCCGCGTGCAAAGTTTCCTCATGCACATGGACGTGGACCTCCCGCCGGACGTCATCGAAAAAGTCGGTTATGCTTTCCGCGAACTCTTGAACAATGCCATCGAATGGGGCGGCCATCTGGATCCAAACTTGAAAGTGCGCGTCTCCTACATCCGGACGAAGAAAATGCTGATGTATCGTCTCGATGATCCCGGCCCGGGCTTCAAACTGGAAGAGCTGAAACACGCGGCCATCAACAATCCTCAGGACAATCCCATGGCTCACATGCAGGAGCGCGAAGCGAGGGGGTTGCGCCCCGGCGGATTGGGACTGATGCTCACGCAACAGTTGGTAGATGAGTTGGTGTTCAACGAGAGGCGCAACGGCGTGGTTCTCATCAAGTATCTCTAGACTTCCCTTGCTTCCCTCGGTTCTATTCAAGCCGGGATTTGCAGCTCACTCCTGCGTGGTGGGCCACAGGTGTAAAGTGTACGAACAGGGTATTACAGGACATGAGCGCAACAAAAAATTGGGGCAATCGTCCTTGGACAGTCCAGTTTCAGGCTGCGAGGCGGCCTCTTCCGAAGACAGTTGATTTTGCAGTCGTTGGAGGAGGGTTCACGGGTCTAGCCGCCGCGGCATGGTTGAAGAGACTCGCGCCTGACAAGAGTGTGACGTTGTTCGAGGCGAGCACCGTGGGCGCGGGCTCGAGTGGGCACACCGGCGGTGTGGCTTTGGCGGAAAGTGCCGGAGGGGATTTGCCAGGTCTGGGAGACGTTCTGGCGGGCTACGCGCAAATCACGGAGGAACTCAACGTCGATGCCGATCTGGAACTGCCCGGTTGCTACGAACTGGCGAGGACCGATCCGCTTCCCCATTCATCTATCCGATGGAACGATTCCGGGGACCTGTGCGCCACGAAGGACGTTCCAGGCGGCACAATCCATCCGGGAAAAGTCGTTGCCGGTCTCGCCCGCGCTGCCGAACAAGCTGGCGCTCTGTTGTTCGAGGGCACTGGTGTGCAGGATGTGCGCTTTCCAGAAGGAGTGGAACTGTACACCACTGCGGGAGTCGTTCAGGCGGGCAATGCACTATTTGCGACTAACGCATTCGCATTGGACTTGAACGGGCTTCAGGGGGCCGCGATGCCCTCCTTCACCACCGCCGTTATGACGGAGCCGCTGAGAGATGACGTTCTCACTGAAATCGGTTTGGGCGAACGCAAGCCCTTCTACACGGTCGATCTTCCTTACTTGTGGGGAAGGCTGCTGGGAAACGCCGTGATCTTTGGATGCGGTCTTATTTTCTTTGAGGACTGGCGCGGGCTGAACACTCTAGATATCACCCAGGGCGAGGCGCCGGAAGTGTTCGATCGTCTCGAGAAACGCGTGAGAAGCTTTCACCCGCTGCTTCATGAGGTGCTGCTCACTCATCGTTGGGGCGGCCCAATCTGCATTTCCTCAAATTGGAGGCCGGTCTTCCGGTGCCACCCACAAAGCAAAAACGCCATAGTCCTTGGAGCCTTCTCCGGCCACGGCGTCGCATTATCTGTCTATCTAGGTGCCTGGGCCGCGGAAGTTCTCTTGGGCCGCCGGCAGCTTCCTGATTGGACGTGATTCGGCCTCGCAGGTCGGTTCACCGAACAACTGCAGGTAACGACTTAAGTAAAGCCGACCGTTCCAGATAATCTGCACTCCGATGCACACCAACAGGAACGAAGAGAGCCGCATGATGACGCTCATCGCGGTTTCCCCAAGGACGCGAGCGAGGCGGTCTGCAAACGCATAGCAGAGGTAGACGCTTGCGGCGATCAAGAATGCTCCGATGACAGCCCCAATGACGGCGAAGATGATTCGATGGCCGATATGTTCTTCATTCGCGCCAAGTGTGATCGCCACGGAGATAGACCCAGGCCCGACTGTCAACGGCAACGTGAGGGGGTAGAAAGCCTTCCGCAGAAGGTCTTTAGAATCCACGGTGCGGTGGACCTCACTCTTCGTGCTGTCTTCATCCTTCTGCTTCAACATGGCCCAGCCGGCGGAGACGAGCACAAGACCGCCTACGACCTGCACCACAGGCAATGAAATTCCAAAAAATGCCAGGATGCGCGTGCCGATGAGGTAGGAAACCACGATCAAGACGATGCTGTTCAGAGCGATGCGGCGCGAGAGAATCTTTCGCTGCTCCGCGGAGTAATAGTGGGTCAACGAGAGGAATAGCGGCGCGCTCCCGAGCGGATTCACAATCGGAAACAGCGCCGTGAGGATGAGCAAGGTCGATTTGATGAGATGCGCCATGAAGTAGAGGCAAAAGTATAACCAAGCGGCTCAACCGGGCAAAGGGTTCCTACGAATTGACACGCGCAGAGGCACAACTTAGCATGGGGAAAATTGCTTAGAGATTCAATCTGCGGTTCTGCGCAAAGGATTCCGCTCCCATGAGAAGAATTGCCGCAAAGTGGCGCACTTCCGGAGTGCTGCTGGTTTTAGTGGCGTCGCTGTCTGTAGCTGTCCCAACTACTACACAGTTCAGCCCCACGGATGCCCAGCGCTTCTTGAACGATGTGAAGACTCTCACTCAACCCAAAATGGAAGGCCGAGGTGACGGCACAAAAGGTCTAATTCGCGCCGAACACATTCTCGTTGACCGTTACAAGAGCCTGGGCCTTGAGCCCGCGGGGACAAACGGTTATCTCCAGCCGTTTGTCGTCACCACCGGCGCAAAGCTGAAACGCAAGAATCATTTCGTGGTCCAGAGTGCGGATGCGAAGAAGGAGCTGAAGCTGAATGCCGACTATGTGCCTCTCAGCTTCTCCAGTTCTGGTGGCGCATTGTCCGGTCTTGTCTTTGCCGGATACGGCGCGACTGCAGAAGAATTTGGCTACGACGACTACGCCGGCCTCGACGCCAAGGACAAGATCGTCGTTGTACTGCGCTACGAACCCAGCGGTTTCGCTGCAAAGAGTGGCAACCAGGGTTTGACGCGCCACTCGCAGTTGGTGACCAAAGCCATTAACGCGCGGAATCATGGTGCAAAAGGGCTGATCTTGGTGAACGGGAAGCTCGGCGAGGGTGAAGAAGATCTGCTAACCAAATTCGGTAGCGTGAGCGGACCGGAAAATGTCGGCATTTTATTCGCACAAACAAAAAACGCGGCCGCGGATGAGTGGTTTCGCACGGCGGGCAAATCCCTGAAGGATGTTCAGGAGCAGATCAATGCTGTAACGAAGCCCGCCTCCTTTGGATTCCCTGAAGTGATCCAGGCAAATCTCGCTGTGGATATTAAGACCACTCGCGCGACGGTCTATAACGTTCTCGCCTATCTTCCCGGGAAAACGGACGAATATGTAATCCTCGGCGCCCATTACGACCACTTGGGTCGTGGCACCTTTGATTCGCTGGCGCCTTCGCTCATCGGACAGATTCATCCCGGCGCCGACGACAACGCGTCGGGCACTGCGGGTGTTCTGGAACTCGCGCGTGTCTTGGCTCCGCTCAAGGGCCAGCTTCAACGCGGGATTCTCTTCATGTCGTTCGCAGGCGAAGAACTGGGACTTCTCGGCTCGGCCGCCTGGGTGAAGCAGCCGACCAAGCCGCTCGACAAAGCAGTCGCCATGCTCAACATGGATATGATCGGGCGCATTAAGGACAACAAGGTTTATGTCGGCGGCGTGGGAACGGGTTCGACGCTACAGAAAGTTTTGGACCAGGCGCGCGGCGACTCTCCCTTTAAATTTGAGATTTCCCAAGGCGGCTACTCTTCCAGCGACCATACCTCCTTTGTTGCCAAAAAGATTCCCGTGCTCTTCTTCTTTTCCGGATTGCATTCGGACTACCACAAACCTTCGGACACTTGGGAAAAAATCGACTCCAATTCCGCGGCGGGGCTGCTGAATATCGTGGCCCGCGTTACGGTCGAGCTTGCGTCTGAGCCGGAAAAGCCCAAGTTTGTCGAAGTCGTCGAGACGAATCCCCATGCCGGGACGCCTGGAGGCGGTGGAGGTTACGGCGCATATTTCGGCTCGATTCCCGATTTTGGGCAGACCGAGAACGGGGTCAAATTCGCCGACATCAAGCCAGGATCACCGGCGGCGAAGGCCGGCCTGAAAGCTGGAGACGTCTTGATCCAATTTGGTGACAAGCCCATCAAGAACCTTTACGATTTCACCGATGCGCTTCGTCGCAGCAAGGTGGGGGACGTCATGCTGGTCACGGTTTTGCGCGATGGCAAGGAATTGAAGGTGGACGTCAAGTTAGAGCAGAGAAAGTAATCGGTGGCGGGAAGTTCCCGCCAACAATGCAGAATGCAGGGGATCTCGTGAAAATAGGAAAACTGATCGGCGTATTTACAGCGGGTTTTTTGGCGGCGGCATGCCTCTACGGTCCGGAATGGTTGCGTCTTCATGCGCAGCAGAAGACCGACGAATCGGTGCTCTTGCCGCTCGAGCAGAAGCACTTACGAAACGGGCGCCAGCTCACCTTTGGCGGGCAGAACGCCGAAGCTTATTTTTCCTCCGACGACAAGCAGCTCATTTTTCAGCACCAAGGGGAGGGCGTCCCCTGCGATCAGATCTTCAGCATGCCGGTGGACGCGCCTGACGGCAAACCGGCCACCCCCATACTACTTAGCACGGGGAGGGGGCGCACAACTTGCAGTTACTTTTTCCCAGCCGGCGACCGCATCCTTTTCTCTTCTACGCACGAAGCGAGTTCAGAGTGCCCTCCCAAGCCCGACTACTCCAAAGGGTATGTTTGGCCAATCTATAGCTCCTACAAAATTTACACTGCCAAGCCCGACGGTTCGTATTTGAGGAAGCTGACGGACGCTCCCGGCTACAACGCCGAAGCCACGATCAGCCGCGATGGCAAGCATATTGTTTTCACTTCGACGCGGAACGGCGATCTCGATATCTATACGATGGATGCCGATGGAAGCAACGTGAAGCAGTTGACCCACGAACTCGGCTACGATGGCGGGCCCTTTTGGTCCTACGACGGGAAGAAAATCGTGTATCGCGCCGAACATCCCAAGACTCCCGAAGCGATCAAGGACTATAAGGAACTCCTCGCTGCTGGTCTCATTCGTCCTGGCAACCTGGAAATCTGGGTGATGAACGCCGATGGGTCTGACAAACACCAGATCACGCACAACGGCGCGGCAAATTTCGGCCCCTACTGGTTCCCGGACGGTAAACGCATCATCTTTGCTTCCAATCAAGCGGAACCCCAGAGCGGCCGCGCTTTCGACCTCTACGTCATCAATGAAGATGGCACCGGCCAGGAGCGCATCACTTTCTATCCCGATTTCGACGCGTTCCCGATGTTTACTTCGGATGGGAAGCGCCTCGTGTGGGCTTCCAATCGCAACGGCAAAGCGCCCCACGAGACAAACCTTTTCATTGCTGACTGGGTGGAATAGTCGCAGCGCGGGAGTCGCGTGTGACCAAGAACAAAAGGACAGGATCCAGCCGCGTTCGTGCCGGACACCGTGAGGGTGAGACAGTCCGCACTTTGATTTCCCACGCGCAGGTGAAACGACGCTTAAAGGAACTCGCTCGGCAGATTCGCCGCGACTTTCCCAAAGACCCGCTTCACTTGATCGGAATCTTGAAAGGCTCGGTGTTTTTTCTCGCGGATTTGGCACGCGAATTGGGCGGCGAAGTCTCTTTCGATTTCCTGGCGGTATCGAGTTACGGCAAAGGCATCGACTCCACGGGCGAAGTGAAGCTCATCAAAGACCTGGACGTGAGCATTGAAGGCAAAACGGTAATCGTTGTCGAGGACATTCTCGATACGGGTCTCACTCTAAAATATCTTCTGCACATTTTTGGAGAAAAGAAACCGAAGCATTTGCGCGTCGTCGTGCTCCTGGACAAGCAGGAACGACGAATCGCAGACGTCCGCGCCGACTACACCGGCTTCACCATTCCCAATGAATTCGTGGTTGGCTACGGACTCGATTATGACGAGCGCTACCGCAACCTGCCCGACGTTTGCATCCTCCACCTGGGAACGCGCGCAAAAGCGAAGTCCGCGTAGCCGCAAGTTCACACTTGAACCTACCGGCGATGCAAGCGCGCAAGCATCGCCCAGGGCCCTGCTATAATTGAATGATTCATGGATGCCACTAGTCCCAAAGCACAACCTGAGCTGACCGCAGAAAATCCGGAAGTCCTTGCTGCGCTTGCAGAAATTGGCGAGGAGATCAACGCCTCACTCGATTTGGATGAGGTCCTCGCCAAGGTCGCGGTCCTTATCAAAAAACAGATCGACTACGAGATGTTCGGTGTACTGATGCTCGATAACAACGGTGCATACCTGACTCACCGTTTCGCGATTGGCTATCCACCGGGGCTAGCCGAAAACTTGAAAGTACCCGTGGGGCAGGGAATTACGGGCACGGCCGCGCGAACCGGACATCCGGTGCGCGTGAGCGACGTTTTGCAAGACCCGCGCTACATTAACGCCATCGATAGTGTCCGCTCGGAGCTTGCAGTTCCGCTGATGTTCCGCGGGAAGTGCGTCGGCGTGCTCGATATTCAGAGCCGTCATCTCGATTATTTTACGAAGGATCAGCAGAACATCCTCGCCATGCTCGCCAACCGCCTCGCCGTGGCAATAGAGAATGCGCGACTTTTCCAACAAGTGCGCACACAGGCCGAGACTCTTCTCGTTCTGAATGAAGTCAGCCGGGAAATCAGCTCCATCCTAGCGATGGAAGAGTTGCTTCGCCGTGCCGCCGAACTCGTCAAGCGCGTGATTGACTACCAGATCTTAAGCATCCTGTTGTATGACGAAGAGCAGCAGATCTTTCGCCATCGCCTCGACGTGAAACATGGCCAGAGAGTTCAGGGCAAGCTCCGCGTCGCGGCAACGGAAGGAATCGTGGGCGCTGCCGCGACATTGCGCGAACCAGTGGTCGTGCCCGACGTAACTGCCGACCCGCGCTACCTCATGATTAATCCCGAGACGCGTTCTGAACTGGCGATTCCCATGATGCATCAAGGCAAGGTCATTGGCGTGCTCGATTTAGAAAGCCCACAACTCAACTACTTCACCGAAGACCACGTTCAGACGTTGTCCATTCTCGCGGCGAATCTCGCGGTCTCCATCGAAAATGCGCGTTTGTACGAGGAGGTGGCGCGAGGCGAGGCGCGCCTTGAGCGCGATCTGCAGGCGGCCAAGCGCATTCAAGGCGCCTTGCTACGTCCTGTTCCTACTGATGATTACGGCCTTGATGTTGCTGCACGCTACATCTCCGCGCGCGAAGTGTGCGGCGATCTCTACGAATTTCTCCGCTACGGCCCACAGCAACTTGGTGTCGCTCTTGGCGACGTGAGCGGGAAAGGCACGGCCGCAGCGCTTTATGGCGCCGTCGCTATTGGCATCATGCGCAGCCTCGCTCCCCAGAAGTTACAGCCCGCAGAAATGCTGCGGCAGATGAATCAATTGGTGGGCGAGCGCCGCATCGAAGGCCGTTTCATGACCGCGTGCTTTGCGACGTGGCAAAAAGGACGCCAGAAATTGCGCGTGGCCAACGCCGGGCAATCTCAGCCGCTCCTCTATAAGAATAGCCGCTGCGACCGGATCGAGCTGACCGGCTTCCCCCTCGGCATTTTTGAAGAAGTGCAATATGACGAGTGGAGCGTCACTCTTGCAGCCGGCGACATCCTTATCTTCCACTCGGACGGAATAGCTGAAACCCTAAATGCCGAGGGCCAGTTTTTCGGCACGACCCGCATACGCAAGCTGATTGAGCAGCATCATGAACTGCCAGCTGCGGATATTGCGGACACGGTTCTGCGTGAAGTGGAGTGGTTCACGCAGAACGCTCCGCTGGCGGACGACCGCACGCTCGTAGTCTTGAAGGTAAAATGAGCGGCCCTGGCAAAGCTCGCAAGAATCTCAAATACGTGGACCCAGCCGAATTCACACCCCGGTTTGCCTGGAGACAAGTTGGCGCCGGTAGCCGCGAAGTATATTGCGAGGGGATATCGCTTGTAGAAATTGCTTCCAGTTTCGGGACGCCTTCTTACGTTTACAGCCAGCGCGCCATTGAAAATGCATTTGACGAATTTAGCGCTGGTTTGAAGGGGTTGCCGCATCTTCAGTGTTTTGCCGTGAAGGCGAACGGCAGTCTTTCGATTTTGAAGCTGCTGGCGACGCGCGGTAGCGGCTTTGACGTTGTTTCGGGAGGCGAACTCGAACATCTCGGCCACATCGGGGTGCCGGGCAGGCGCATCGTTTTCTCTGGGGTCGGCAAGACTCGCGAAGAGATCCGCGCGGCGCTCCATTACCACGCTAAGCAAGCCTCTGCGCGGGGCATTCTTCAATTCAACGTGGAATCCCCGGGGGAGTTAGAGGTCCTCCTGAGCGAAGCTTCGCGTGTCGCGCAGAAGGGCCCGCGGGTTCCGGGCGTCTCGATTCGCGTGAACCCCGACGTGAAAGCGGGCGGCCATCCGCACATCTCGACCGGCCTCGCTCACCACAAATTCGGCATGTGCTGGAACGACGCTCGCGCTTTGTATTTCCAGCATCGAGAAGCGAAACACATTCGCTGGCAAGGAATCAGCGCGCATATCGGCTCGCAAATCGTCAGCTTGCAGCCTTTCCGCGAAGCCTTGAAGCGCCTTGCCAGCTATCTGCTCGAACTCCGGCGCGCAGGCATCTCTCTGAAGTATTTGGATGTCGGCGGTGGCTTGGGGGTGCGTTACACCGACGAGAAGCCACCGTCGCGAAAAGCTTATGCGCGGCTCGTGGCGGAAGCTGTTCGGCCGCTCGGCGTCGGCTTGCTTCTCGAGCCTGGCCGTTCGATTATCGCTTCATCCGCAGTGCTGCTCTCCAAAGTCATCTATACGAAGAGGAATTCCACAAAATCCTTCGTTATTCTCGATGCCGCCATGAACGATTTGGCCAGGCCGGTTCTCTATGACGCGCCGCATCCCATCACGCGCGTGCGCGTCGGGAACGAACGAAAGCCAGCCGCACTACTTCGTGCCGACGTTGTTGGCCCCGTTTGCGAAACCGGCGACACTTTTCTTGAGAATTGGCCGCTCGGTTCCGTCGAGCCTGGAGATACGGTCGCCATCTGGGTCGCCGGTGCCTATGGCATGGTGCAAGCATCGAATTACAACGGCCGCTGCCGTCCAGCGGAAGTTTTGGTGGATGGAAAGCGCGCGCGCCTGATCCGTCGCAGAGAAACAATTGAAGACCTGGTGCGCACAGACTCCCTTGCGTGATTTCAGGCTTCGCCCCACTTCAATTTGTTGCGCAGGATTTCAAAGTAAGTTTTGTTCGGCGGGTGAATCAGCTTCAGGCGCTCCGCCGCCCGCGTGATGCGCACACCGTCACCGACCTGCATCGGCAGGCCAATTTGCCCATCCATGGTGAGGAAGACCGAGTCCGACGTTGCCGCCAATTTCAACTCAATTTTGGAAGTGTCGCTCACGACCACGGGGCGGTCGCTCAACGTATGCGGGCAGATCGGCGTAATCAGAATCGACTCCACCTCAGGATGTACAATCGGGCCACCGGCGGACATGGAGTAAGCTGTCGAACCCGTCGGCGTGGCGACAATCAAGCCATCTGCCCTGTAGCGGCACACAAAGCCGCTGTCGATATAGAGCTCGAGCTCAATCATGCGTGCCAGAGTGCCCTTGTGCACTACCGCGTCGTTGAGCACGCGTTGTTGTGCCAAGACTTTGCCGTTGTGTGTGCGTTCCGCCATCAGCAGCACGCGTTCGTTGATCGCTGCCCGCCCCGCAAGCGCATCTTCAAGCGCAGGATATAACTCCTCGAGGGTGAAACTGGTGAGGAACCCGAGGCCCCCCAGGTTCACAGGCAGAATCGGTATTCCGTTCGGCGCCGCTTCGCGTGCCGCCGCCAGAATCGTTCCATCGCCGCCAAGCACCAGGAGCAGGTCCGCTTCTTGTACGATCTGCTGCCGCGTCTTTCCGATGTCGCCGCGATTCATCGTGTTCGCCGTTTCCGCGTCAATCACCGGCGTCACGCCCCGTGTTTTCAACCAGTCGAGAAGTTGCGGCACGATCTCCGCAATCGTCGCGCGCCGCGGCCGCGAAAAAATGCCGATAGTCTTATAGTGGGGCGATGGATGCATGGATTACTCGGATTCTACCTTAGCCACTTTTCTGGCGTGAAGAAAATACTCCTGGTTACCTTCCATTCCTTCCAATCGGCTGGGAAGAATGCCGAGCACGCTCAGTCCATGCGATTCGGCGCATCGGCGTACGCTCGCGACGGCCTTTTCGTGTAACTTCAAGTCACGTACGATGCCGCCCTTACCCACATGCTCTCGCGCGAGCTCAAATTGGGGCTTCACGAGGACCAGAAACTCCGCGCCAGGCTTGGCGCACGCGCAAGCTCCCGACAGCACTTTCGTCACCGAAATGAACGACACATCCGCAACTACAAGATCCACTGGTTCGGCAAGGTCGCTCGGCGCTAATTCACGGGCGTTCTTCTTCACTCGGGTCACGCGCGCATCTTCACGCAGCTTCCACGCCAGTTGGTCCATGTTGACATCCACGGCATAAACCCGGGTCGCTGCCATCTGAAGCAGACAATCTGTGAATCCACCCGTCGACGAGCCGACGTCAAGGCAAATGCAGCCGCGCGGCTTCACATGAAAATCCTCGAGCGCGCCCTCCAACTTAAATCCCCCGCGGCTCACGTATTTCTGCAACCGGCTGTGGATTTCAATGTGCGATTTGTCCGTTACACTCAGCCCCGCTTTCTCGGCGCGCTTTCCATCGATTTTGACTTCTCCCGCTAGGATCATCGCTTGCGCTTTTTGCCGAGTTTCCGCGAAGCCGCGCTCGACCATTAGGACGTCAAGCCTTTTGCGCATGGATTTGGGAGGCATAAACGGAAAAGGGACGGAAATCTTTAAGCCAAGAGCTTTCGACCACTTCACTTCCTGCGCAGAACCAGAAATTCCGCAATCGTGCGTAGCCGCTCGGCGCGCTCGCCGTACGTCTGCAATTCCTCAATCGCCTTAGTGGCAAGTTCATGGGCGATTTGATGCGATCGCTCCAGGCCGAATACGGCGGGATAGGTTGCCTTTTGTTGGGCGATATCTTTCCCCGCAGTCTTGCCAAGAGCGACGGAAGACTCTTCCACGTCGAGAATATCGTCCGTCACCTGAAACGCCCAGCCGATGGTTTCGCCAAAGCGCCGCAAACGCGTGATGTCCTCCGTAGTGGCCCCGGCACACAATGCACCCGACGTGATTGAAGCACGAATCAGCGCTGCGGTCTTTGACCGGTGAATGTACTCGAGCGTCTCCGGCCCAACTTTCTTGCCTTCCGCTTCCAGATCGGCCACTTGTCCGCCTACCATCCCGTTCACCGTGCCCGCGGCCATCGCGATTTCCATCACCATCGCCACCTGCCTGTCGGCGGGTACGGGAGCGCCGGCAAGCGTTTCAAATGCCAGCGTCAAAAGGGCGTCGCCCGCGAGAATAGCCGTAGCCTCGCCGAATTTCTTGTGACACGTCGGCTTCCCGCGTCGCAGATCATCGTTGTCCAGCGCGGGCAGGTCATCATGAATCAGCGAATAGGTGTGAATAAACTCGATCGCACAGCCGGGATAAAGCGCGGCGGAAACATCCGCGCCAAAAATGCGCGCCGTTTCTAAGCAAAGAATAGGCCGAATGCGTTTTCCTCCGGCAAACACGGAATAGCGCATGGCCTGATGAATGGACGGAGGCGGTGCCGCCCCCGCTGGCATCAATCGCTCGAGTTGTGCATCAACCGCGAGGCGGTCTTCTTCAAAAAAAGGAGGAAGTCTCATTGGATTTATGATTTTTCTTATTGCGCAAGCGGCGGAAGTTCACGACTGGCTCTCGTCTTCGGGCTCGAACGGCTCGGCGGCCATCTTTCCATCCGCTTTCTTCAGCAGGATCTCCACGCGTCCTTCGGCTTCTTCCAGTTGCTTTTGGCACTCCCGCGACAACCCAACTCCCTCCTCGAACAGCTTCATCGCTTCATCGAGAGAAAGTTGCGGGCTTTCCAGTTTGCGTACGACTTCCTCTAGCCGGGCGAGGGAGCGCTCGAAATCGGTCTTTTTCGCGGCTTCAGGCTTCTTCGGTACGGGTTGATTCACGCAAATTCCTCTCGGGCTACGTCCTCTTACAACTTCTTTCTCTGCCGAAGTGCATGATCCCACCGCTGCTTTAAACTACATGGTTATTTCTGACAGGCCAAACAGCAGTATGTGGACCGGCCACCTTGCTCGATGCGTTGAATCAGACAGCCGCAACGTCGGCAGGGCATCGCTTCGCGCTGGTATACTCGCAGAATTCTCTCCAGTCCCTGAAACCACCATTTCGGGTCACGGAAGTCCGGCGCAGGATCCAGGCAACATTCTAAAGCACGGCGAAGAACCGACACAATCGCTTTATGGAGTTTCGCCGATTCTCTTTCATGAAAGGAATTCGCAGGACGCCTCGGATCCAGTCCCGCGTGCCACAAGGCTTCGCACGAATAGATGTTGCCAATGCCGGCGACACGCGTCTGGTCCAGCAGAAACTCTTTCACGGGCCGCTTCGATGCCGCCAGCATTGTACGCAACCGGCGCGACGTGAACTTCCGCGACATTGCGTCCACTCCCAAGTTTGCAAGGGGCAGGCACGCATCGGCCGATTCCCATGCATGCACGCGCCCGAAGTGCCGCCCATCAGAAAACCCCAACACGCCCCAACCAAACTCGAATGCCACGTCGACGTGCACTCCCATCGGCTTGCGGTTCGCGCGCTCAAACAACTCCTTTGTGCTCGAAAACCATGTCAATTGCCCATCGAGCCGGAAATGCAATTCGATAAGCCCGCGGTCAAGCTCCAGGAACAGATACTTTCCGCACCGCGAAATTGTTTTCAGGCGCCGTTCTTCGCTCAACGCAATGAGGTCTGCGGGCGCTTGCGGCCGCGTGGCAATGGGGTGAAAGACGTACGCGCGCCGTATTCTCTGGTCTCGCACCAGCGGACGAAGTGACCGTGCGACTGCTTCCACTTCGGGAAGTTCTGGCATGAAGGGACGAAATCCTCAGGGGCCCGGTTTCAACGTTAGGGCGTGCCGCTTCGCCTTCGCCTCCGCGTCATCGGAAAACGGGGCGTAGATCGGCTTCCCGTCATACCAAAATGGGAGCTGATCGCGATAGTGCTCACTGCCCGGCTGCCCCGATTCCCCGCCAGAAATTAACATGAACGAGTCGTCCCAGTTCGCCAAGTCAGCCACAAACCGCTCGGAAGGCCCGTGGCGCCTGCCTGCAGCCCGCGGACTGAAGATTGTCCCGGATTGCATGTGGTTGGAGATGCTCAGCAGTTTTTTCAAAATTCCATCGCGCCCGAGCGCATGCATGATGTCCAGGGAATTGAACTTCCTCCAAGCCCAGTCATCCGGGTCACTGTCGTGCGTCCGCTCTTCCAGTCGTTTAACCGCCATGTCTGCCGAGGCACTGAGCAGTTCGTCGTAAGTCTTGTAGTCAGGCGGTAACCAGCGCGCTGGGCGTACCGTCAGTACACGCTGCAAAAAGGCGACCCTGCGCCATTGATAGACGTCCGTGTCTTCGCCCAGATGCGGCTTCAGGATGAGGTGCAGTGTCTCAAAAAGCGTCGAATTCAGAAACGAGACCACCGGCGAATTCGCATCCGCAATCCCGTTCCAGTCTTTTGCTTGCTGGATGAGTTTTGTTGCCCGATCATCTTTGGGCGGCGCCACTTTCGCCGCAGTCACCAACTGCTCCGCCATAAAAAGGTGTGGATAGCTAAACGTGTCTGCTTGTACCTTCAGCATGTCTTCTGCCCGCAAGTCGTGCTTGTCGTGCAGCAATTCGTAAATCCGGGCCGTCCGGTAAGGCTCTTCCCAGTGCTCGGTGATGTAGGGTTTGTAGGCCGGGCCGGTCACGCGCGCATTGGCCGTGACAATCAACCCGCCCTCCGGATTGAACACCTGTGGTAGTTGCTCGAACGGAATGTAGCCTGTCCACTCGAAATCGGCAGTATCGCCGGCGACCGGCACTTCTCCGCGTCCCTTCCTTCGTATCGGCACGCGCGCGCCCAGAATGTAACCAATGTTCCCATCCACGTCCGCATACACCACGTTCTGCCCGGGGCCCCACACTTCTTTCATCGTTTCGCGGAATTCAAACCAGTTACGCGCCTTGCCCAACCAGTTGTAGAAATTGGTAAGCGCCCCCGGCTCAAGCACCGTCCATTTCATCGCGTAAGACTTGTCGCCTTCCTGCGCTACGACGGGCCCGTGGCGCGTCAAGACAAGCCGCACGTGCTCGTCCGGCTCGCCCTTCACCTTGATCACTTCGTCGAAGACTGTAGCCTTCTCCCACTGTCCACTGACGCGGTACTCGTCTGGGTTTGCCGGATTGAAGGTTTCGACGTATAGGTCTAGCACGTCCGCGCCGCTATTCGTGAATCCCCAGGCGATCCGGTCATTGTGTCCAACTACGATCATCGGTGCGCCGGGAAGAGCAAATCCCTTCACGTTCCATTCCGGCGCCGTCAAATGCACTTCGTACCAAATCGGCGGAAGCGTAAGTTCCAGGTGCATGTCATTGGCAAGCAGCGGCTTGCCCGTCGCTGTGTGTTCACCGCTGACCACCCAGTTGTTGCTTCCGAGAGAGTGCCGGATATCCCGTTGCGACTCCCCGATCCAATCGCGCACGGATTCTGCCAGTGCTGCCGTCAAATCCGGCTCGCCCGCTGCATTCGCTGGTGCGGTGAACTCTTGTCTCGCTTTCAATACCCCTTCCGGCTCCATTTCATCATCATCGTCGTCTTGGTCATCGTTCACTTGTGCAGCGGCGCGGGGGTCTTTAGTCGGAGCGGGCCCGCCGACCACATACCGGTCCATTGAGGAATCTGGGCTGAAGAGATCTTTCGCCAGCTCCGGCCCTACCATCGCAGTCACTTTCGCGCGCCTCATCTCCTGCTGCCGCGTGTCGGTGAGCGTGCGGTACATGTAGCACGCGACCACTAATGAATCGGAGGGCTGCCAAGGCTGAGGCTTGTACTTCAGCAGTGTGAACTCAATCGGTAAGCGACTGGCATGCTGCTCGATGAAATGATTTACACCCCGCGCGTACGCTTCCATCAGTTGGCGCGCTTCCGGACTCATCATGGCAAGGTCCTGGTCCGCCACCCGGCCGAAGTTGAGCAGCCGAAAATCCTTGTCGATATTGAGGGTGGCCTTGCCCATCACTTCGGAAAGCTGCCCGCGCGCCGCGCGCCGCAGCAGGTCCATCTGCCAAAGGCGGTCCTGCGCCATCACATATCCCTGAGCCTCGGCGAGATCCTCGACCGAAGCCGCGCGGATGTGGGGCACGCCCCAACGGTCGCGGTCCACAGTCACATCAGTGTGCAAGCCGGGCACAACGACGGTGCCATCGAGCTGCGGAAGGGGCCGGTAGACATACCACCATATGGCTGTCCCCACCAGAATCACCAGAACTGCGGCAATCCAGAGCAGTAAACGCAGGACGGTACGCACGCAGACTTCCACCTCGCTTGGGAACGTCCAGTCTAGTGGAGCCCGTCCACCCGCGCAACCTGACCGCGAGGGCATACCCACGATTGCTTCATCTACAACTCCGACCCAGGTTGTTACAATACCGTCGGGGGACACCGAGCGGGATGTTCCTGATTCGCCTCATAGGAGTGTTTGTCCTCGTGGCGTTCAACGGCTTTTTTGCCGCCACGGAATTCTCCCTCGTTGCCGTGCGACTTTCGCGTGTTCGCCAGTTGGTGGCGCGCGGAAATTCCCAGGCCAGAATCGTCGAACATCTCCTCAGCGATTTGCACCGCGTCGTCTCCGGCGTTCAGGTCGGTATCACGCTCTCGAGCCTGGCCATCGGAGCCCTCGGCGAAATTACACTGGCTCATGTGGTCCAGAGCGTGATGCCCGCGCAGGGCAGCCTACGCATGATCTTCCTCGTTCATGCCGTCGCCCTCGCCATCGCGTTTATTTTTCTAAGCGCCATCCACGTCGTGTTCGGCGAACTCGTTCCCAAAACCATCAGTCTTGCTCGCGCGGAACGCGTCGCACTTATGGTGGCGCGCCCGTTCTTGTGGTTCCTGAATACGTTTCGCTGGGCCATCGATCTCCTCGACGGTACCTCCACCTACGTTGTTAAGGCGCTTGGGATTATGGCGCCCGCTGGCCATGGCGTCGCCCACTCAACGGAGGAATTGCAGATTCAGATTCAGCAGGCACGGGAGCGTGGCCTTCTCGCTCCCGGGGAAGAGAAATTTATTCTCAGTGCCATCGAGCTCAGCCAGCTACAAGTGCGCGAGATAATGGTCTCCCGGCCGGATATGCACTTGCTGCCCATCGAAGCTTCTCTGGATGAGGTAATGCGCCTTTTCGCGACCACGCAGCGTTCCCGCATTCCTGTCTACCGCGGCACCGTGGACCATGTTCTGGGATTCGTCCACATCAAGGACATGGTGTGGGTCCTTCTCGACCGCGAGCGCCGTCTCGAAGAAAATCTTCCCCCTCCGCCACCGTTTGACTTGCGTCGCGTCCTTCGCGAAGTTCTCATTGTTCCCGAGACCAAGCCGGCCAGCGAGCTTCTGAGCGAGCTCCGCGCGCGTCACGTTGGCATGGCCATGGTGGTCGACGAGTTCGGGAGCATTCTCGGGCTCATCACCATGGAAGACCTGCTCGAGCAGTTGGTAGGAGAAATTCACGACGAATTTGACGTTGTCGAACGGCCCCTCACTCTGGCGGATGGCGCGGTCGTCTTTGATGCCGCTCTTAACGTCCACGATCTCGATAGCCAATACAACATCACGCTTCCCGAGGATCCCGTTTATGCGACTGTCGGCGGCTTTGTGATGGATCAGCTCGGATTTATCCCACGCGGTGGTGAAAACTTCGAATTCGGCGATTATCGATTTACAGTCGTCGAAATGGACGGTCGCCGCGTCGCACGCGTGAAGATTCAGCGTTTACGACCCAAGCTAGACACGCTGGCTCCCGAGTCGACTGCGACTCCTGCGATCGTCGCAGCTTCCAGGCCAAAATCCAGCACAAAGGAGAGGTAGACTCTCTCGATGGCGCGCCATCTCCTTCATCGCTTCCTGCTCACGTTGCCGGCCCTGTGGGAGGGTGTGCTATCAGAATGATTGGTGACACTCGGTAGAGTGTCAGCATGGGCAAGATTCGGTGGTAGGAGCGTTGAGTTTCGTGAGGCTCCCGTAGAGAATGAAGGCGTGAATCCGCACAAGCACCGGATCGCCGATTACCTGCGGCCCAAAACGCTGGCGATGTTGTTGCTCGGGTTTTCTTCAGGCCTTCCCTTTTTACTGGTCGGCAATACGTTCGGCTACTGGCTGCGCGACGAACACACCTCCCTGACGGCGATCGGGTTTCTTTCCTGGGTGGGCATTGCCTATTCGCTAAAGTTTCTCTGGGCGCCCTTGATGGATCGCGTCGACTTTCCGTTGTTCAAGCGGCTTGGACATCGGCGCGGATGGATGATGTTCTCGCAGATCGTCGTCGGGCTGGCACTGGCCGCCATGGGCGGAGCCGGCACGAAAGCCGGGCTCGGCCGGCTTGGCGCTCTTGCGCTTGTCGTCGCGTTTGCCTCATCGACACAGGACATTGTGGTCGATGCCTGGCGAATTGAGTCGGCAGACGACGGAGAAGAACAAGGCCTCCTCGCGTCTGCCTATCAGTTTAGCTACCGCCTGGCTCTCCTGGCTGCGGATTCCGTCATCCTCATTGTGGCAGCGACCGTGGGCTGGCGCATGTCCTACGGTATCTACGGCGCATGTATGGCCATTGGAATAATCGCGACCTGGTTCGCGATGGAACCGGAGCGCGCGGATGCGGTGATGGATCAAAAGCGCGAAGCGCCGCTTTGGACGCCGCGAGGTTTCCTCGATGCTGTTGTGGGACCGTTCATCGCATTCTTCCGCGCACATGGCTGGCTCGCGCTTGTGATGTTAGCGGCAATCAGCCTCTATCGGTTGCCGGACTTCATCATGGGTCCGATGGCCAATCCCTACTACCACGACGTCGGTCTTTCGAAGCAAACGGTCGGAGCGGTGCGCGGCTCAATCGGACTCATTGCCACGTTTGCAGGCATCGCGGCGGGCGGATTCTGCTCGCTGAAGCTCGGCTACATGCGCGCGCTCATCATCGGGGGCATTGTGCAGGCAGCTGCGATTGCTGCGTATGCGACTCTGGCATTCGCGGGCACGAGCATTCCTCTCTTCGCGCTGGTCATGGCAGGTGACAACTTTGGAATCAGCTTTGCCGGCGTTGCACTTGTTGCATACATGTCGAGTCTCACCAATCTGGGATACACCGCCACGCAGTATGCGCTCTTGAGTTCAACCTACGCCTGGCTGGGAAAGATCTTGAAGGGGTTTTCCGGTGCTGTGGTAGAAAGCCTGAGCGCCTCGCACGGCCTCATTCACGCCTACGGCATTTTCTTTATCGCTTGCGGACTGACCGGTGTGCCTGCTGTCGTTCTGTTCGCGGCATTGGGTTACTGGCACAGGCGGAAGCAGCCGGCCCCAGCCGCCGCCTAGGAAGGTCTTCAGTCGTAACGCAAAACCACTGTCCGCTCAACGCGCGGGGCATGGTGGCCGTGCTTTCGTTCATTTTGTCAGTTGATGCCTGGCGCGACTGGCTTGACCCGCGCACCCGCTCCCAAATGACATCCCTCGATCAGTCACGCTGACGCAACGCTTTTGTAAGAATCGCCTTCCAGGGGAGCAGTTTGTTCAAATGCCAGATCTAGCTCTTCGCCAGTACCACCGGAGCCCCGCGCCCGACCCCCAGCGTCTTCGATGCGCTTCCCTTATTCATGCCGACCTCGACGTATCCGCTCGAGCCCACATAGGCTACGGCTTCGCCCGCATTCGCAATGGCAAACGTCGGCACAAGCCGTCCCACCGCATGCGCGCCGACCTGTAATTTCACTTCGCCTCTTTCAAACGAGTCAGCAGGTAAATCTTCTGCCCTGAAATTCGTGACCAGGTTGCCGAAGCCATCAACTTTCAGCACCACACCCTTCAGCAACCCGTCGGCATCCTTCGGCTTCGGCATCGCGAATCGCTTGAAGTCGGCAATTTCCTCACCCATGCTCCCTGGCTGCCAGTGCTTTGAGAGCCACCCTGCGACAGGTGCAAAGATGTCGCGGCCATGAAACGTCCGGCTGACCGGGTGGAGAAAATAATGCTCGCTCGTCAAGTGCCGCACCAGGAAGTTCTGTTCTTTCTCGAAGACGCCAGAGAGCACCCCATTATCCGGTGCGATAAAATACTGGTTTTGCCCGCTGACCAGCAACGGCCTCCGCTCCGTTCCCACTCCCGGATCGACTACCACGACGTGAATCGTACGCGGCGGGAAATACGGATACGCGGAAGCGATCGCCAGCGCGCCATCCAGCAGGTCGAACGGCGTGACCGAATGGGTGATGTCGACGATGGTCACTTCAGGATTAATTCTCAGGATGACACCCTTCAGCACTCCTACTAGGTGGTCATTCGTGCCGTAGTCCGTGGTCAACGTGATGATTGGATTCGCCAAGTGTCTCTTCCTTTTGTCTGGTGGCGCCCTTTACTGGCGCCGCGGAGCGGAGTGGCACCCCATCCATTCACGCTAGCGAAGCCCGCGCGCCTTGGCAAGGAGTCGTGCAATCACCGCTACGCAAGCGCCAACGTCGCCAATTCGCCCCGATAGACGCCGAGGCAGTCGCACTTGAATCTATTGCGAATTCACGCCCAGCATTTACAATGCATCTCGTAACTCGTCCCAGCCAACAAGAGAGGAGATCCCACTCTTATGCGTTTCCCCAAGAATGTGCGAGCCCCACAGGTCGCCTTGTCGGTTCACATCCTTGTTCTCGTTTTGATCCAGATGATCGTTCCACTCACTTGCAAGGCCCAGGACACCAGTCTGGCAAAAAAACTCGAAGGTTTCGACGCTTACATGGAACAGACACTCAAAGACTGGAATACACCGGGAATCGGCGTGGGAATTGTCGTCAACGACAAGCTGGTTTTTGCCAAGGGCTACGGCTATCGCGACTGGGAGAAAAAACTTCCCTTCACCTCGAAAACAATGTGCCCGATCGCCTCCAATTCAAAACTGTTTACCGCGGTTGCTGCAGGAATGCTGGTCGAAGAGGGAAAACTGACGTGGGACAAACCAGTGCGCGAAGACGTGCCTGTGATTCAGTTCTACAACGACCAGCTTAACAACAATGTCACCCTGCGCGACATGTTGTCGCATCGCACGGGCGTCACGCGCCATGACCTCATCTGGTTCAAGTCTGAATTCAACCGAAAACAGCTTTTTGAGCGGTTGAAGTACCTTGAGCCACAGCAGCCCATACGCGAGACCTTCCTCTACAACAATCTGATGTTTTCCGCTGTCGGCTACATCATCGAATTGAAGTCGGGAAGGACTTGGGAACAGTTCGTCCGCGACAGAATCTTTACTCCGCTCGATATGCCCAGCGCGACGTACAGCATTGCCGACATGCTGAAACAACCCGACTTCGGCGTTCCGTTCCGCGAGAAAAGAGACTCGTTCGAGCTGTATAAGATTCCCTACTATGAGGACACCGAGGGCGTAGCCCCCGCGGGAGCGATCATCTCGAACATCGACGAACTCTCCCACTGGCTCATCGCCCTAATGAACGAGGGGAAATACAACGGGAAGCAGGTTTTGCCCGCGAGTGTGCTGAAAGCCACGATTCAACCCGCTATCGCCTTGCCAAATTCCCTGGGCGAAGCTCTGGGCTATTGGGAACTTTTGAATCCAGCGTATGGAATGGGACGACAGACGGCTTCATATCGCGGGAAGCTCCTCACGTTTCACGGAGGCGACCTTCCCGGGTTTCATTCGCAAGTTTCATTCATGCCCAACGACAAGATCGGGGTGATCGTGTTCGTCCTCAGTGATCACAGCGCTCCCCTTTATAACGTCGTCACCTATAATGTTTATGAAAGGCTCCTCGGCATGGATCAAACGCCGTGGAGCAAGCGTCGCCTCGACCAGCGCCTTGCCAACAAAAAGGCCGGCACAGAAGCGCGATCCAAGGCCGGCGCGGACCGTGTTCCGAACACCAAAGCGTCTCACCCGTTAGCGGACTTCGCCGCCGAATACGAAAATCCAGCGTATGGCATTCTCAAGATCGGTCTTCAAGGTGATCAGCTTCAGTTTGGCTTTCATGCGTTTCAGTTCCCGTTGAGCCATTTTCACTACGACCGCTTCGACACTCCGGACGACGAACAGTACGGTAAGTTCTCCGTCAATTTCCGGACGAATCCCCAGGGAGACATTCATGAAGCCGTAATCTCTTTGGACGAAGCCGAAGTCGTTTTCACGCGTAAGCCGCCGACGCTGGACCCGAGCCTCCTGCAGAAGCTCTCGGGTACATACGTCACTCCGAGCAAGGTGAAGTTCGAAGTGGCCTACCAGCCGGGCGCTGGCCTAGCCTTGGTTTTCCCGGGCGGACCCCCACAGAAACTGATTCCAATCAAGGGCCTGCAGTTCCGCACGGAGCACTTCGCCGATACTATTTACGAGTTTGTTTTGGAGAACGGCCAGGTGAAGGGCCTGAAGGAGCGCGACCCCTCCGGAGAAATCACCTATCCGCGGCAATGAACGAGAGCGTGGCACAGGCACTCCCGCCTGTGCCATTGCTCACTCTAAGTTGCCAAAGACAATTCCATCCCGCGGATTGCGGACTTGCTTGCGTTCACGCCATGCCCATCGTACGATTTCAAATTGGTGTTTCGAACGGATTCCGCTCGAGAGACTTCAGCCCCGCCGTCTCCGCTTTTCCCTAGATGCCGCGCGGCCCGGTCCTGAGCTAGGAGAGCTCCTAAATGAAATCGGTCGTCGTGGTGGGTGCGCAGTGGGGCGACGAAGGGAAGGGAAAAGTTGTCGATTATCTCGCCGGGTCGTTCGATTACATTGCGCGAGTTGCTGGCGGCCACAACGCCGGCCATACCGTCATCATCGGCAAAGACCGCTTTGTTCTCCAGCTAATCCCCTGCGGCATACTCCGGCCCAGGCAGCACGCCGTTATTGGCGCGGGTGTCGTGGTGGACCCCGCAGCCCTCGTTGCGGAAATCGAAACTCTTTCAAAAGCTGGAATTGACGTAAAGGGCCGCTTGCACGTCAGCAATCGCGCACACCTTATTTTCCCTTATCACCGAGAGCTCGACCTGGCAGCCGAAACCGCCCGCGGCGCCAACAAGATCGGCACCACTTCGCGCGGGATTGGCCCTGCTTACGAGGATAAGATGGCGCGGCGCGGCTTACGCATGGCCGATCTGCTCACGCCCGAGCTCTTTCGGGAAAAAGCAGCTCGCGTGGTGGAGGAGAAGAATCGGATTGCCCGGGGCGCTTATGGCGCGCAAATCGACTTTTCTCACGAAGTCGACGAAACCCTGAAGTTGGGTGAGAAAATCAAATCCTTCATTTGTGACACTGCCGAGCTCACCAATCGGGCTCTCGACGACGGCAAATCCGTCCTTTTCGAAGGCGCTCAGGGAACCATGCTTGATATCGATCATGGCACCTATCCCTTCGTCACCTCTTCGAGCGCCACCTCCGGCGGCGCCACGACCGGCATGGGTGTTCCTCCGACAAAGATCCGTAATGTGCTCGGCGTCTCCAAGGCCTATACCACTCGCGTCGGGGGCGGTCCTTTTCCAACGGAAATGCCCGACCTTGAGGCGAAAGAAGTCCGCGAGAGGGGCAAGGAGTTCGGCGCCGTTACGGGGCGTCCTCGCCGCTGCGGCTGGCTGGACCTCGCTGAACTCCGCTACGCCAAAATGATCAACGGCATAGACTCCCTCGTCGTCACGAAACTCGACGTCTTTGACACTCAGCGCGAAATCCGCGTCTGCACAGGCTACAGCTACAAAGGCTCACCGGTAAACGAAATGCCTGCCTCCGCGGAAGAGTACGAGCGCGTGACCCCGGTGTATACGACGTTGCCTGGCTGGGAGGCTCCTACCTACGGTATCCGCCAGGGCGCCAGGCTTCCGCAAAACGCCATCGACTACATGCGCTTCATCTCCGACTTCCTTCAAGTCGAAATCGGCATGATCTCGACTGGCCCGGAGCGCGACGCCACGATAATCCAGCCCGGCACCCTACTCGCCCGGTGGCTCTAACTGCGGGATTGCAGGACGCATCTGATTTTTCTGCCCTCAGGTGGTACATTTCTTCTCCGGCCTCCAATCGTTCCTAAGGATTCCATGTTCTCCTTCGACCAGGCACGTCAAATCGTCATTACACAGGCCAAAACTCACCTTGGCCCTCGCCCGACCATCTCTCTCGCCATCCCCGACGCCCTCGGATACGTTTTGGCACAGGAAATTCGTACCGATCGCGAATACCCTCCTTTTAACCGTTCCACGCGCGATGGTTACGCTGTCCGCGCCAGCGAAGCCATTCCCGGTGCGGCGCTTCGGTGTGAAGGCGAAATCAAAGCTGGGGACACTGTCTCCCAACCCCTCAGACCTGCCTCATGCCTTCAAATCATGACGGGCGCCGCAGTCCCGCCAGGTGCTGACGCTGTTGTCATGATTGAGTTCACGCGCCGCGAGAGAGATAGAGTCATTTTCGATCGCCCGACTCTCTCCGGACAAAACATCGTCCCCCAAGGCAGCGAAGCCCGTGCCGGCGAACTCGCGCTTTCTCCTGGCCTACGCCTCGGCTATGCTGAATTGGCGGTAGCTGCGCAAGTCGGCGTCGCCACGCTGCTCTGTTACAAAAAACCGCGCGTCGCAGTACTCTCCACGGGCGATGAAGTCGTCCCCATAACCGAGATTCCCGGCCCCTTCCACATCCGCAACAGCAACAGCGTTTCTCTCTGTGCGCAGATTCGTCTTGCCGGAGGCGAACCGGTTCCCTTAGGCAACGCTCTGGATCGCGTTGACGACCTGTCCACAAAAATCGAAAAAGGACTCCAGGAAGATGTGCTCGTGCTCTCCGGGGGTGTGTCGATGGGGAAGTACGACCTCGTCGAATCCGTGCTCAAGGGAATGGGCGCAGAGTTTTTCTTCGACGCAGTCGCCATCCGCCCCGGCAAGCCCGCTGTCTTTGGCCGCTGCCGCAATACCTGGGTCTTCGGGTTGCCCGGCAATCCGGTCTCGACCATGGTCACGTTTCAACTCTTCGTCATTCCCGCGCTCGATATTCTGAGCGGCGCCGCCCCGCGCCCGCTCCCTCTGCTCGACGCCTCTCTCTCCGAACCAGTGGAGGAGAAATCCGGCCTCACTCATTTCCTTCCGGCCCGCCTTGAATGGTCAAGCGGCGTACCTCATGTTCGCGCGCTCCGCTGGCGAGGTTCTGGCGACATTGCTGCCCTAACTCAGGCAAACTGTTTTCTTGTGGTCTCCGCGGACCGTCCGGACCTCCGTGCCGGAGAGAGGGTTTCCGTTCTGCCTCGGTCCGACGTACTCTAGACAAACGCCATGGCCAAGCTCTCTCACTATTCCACTCGCGGCGAAGTCTCCATGGTCGACGTCTCTTCAAAGTCCGTCACCACTCGCACCGCCATCGCTTATGCGTTCGTGCGCATGCCGCCGCGCGTTGTCCGCGCCGTTCGCCGGCTCAAGAATCCCAAGGGGAATCCCCTCGAAGTCGCTCGGATTGCCGGGATTGCCGCCGCCAAGCGCACCGCCGAGTGGATACCTCTTTGTCATCCACTGCCCATCACTCACATTGATGTGACCTCGCGCCTGTGCAAAGATGGAGTGGAAGTTCATTCTAAGGTCACGGCGACCGCGAAAACCGGCGTCGAAATGGAAGCGCTGGTGGCGGTGACCTGCGCCGCACTGACGGTTTACGACATGTGTAAAGCCCTCGACAAAGGCATCGAGATTAGTGGGGTCCACCTTCTGGAGAAAACGGGGGGAAAGAGCGGCGACTATCACCACCATACCGCCAAGCATGTCCGGAGCACCAAGCGATGAGCGCGGTCCACAGCAAAAGCGTAAAGCTCCTTCTTGCGGAAGATAACCCCATGGTTCGGGAACTCATCGCCAAAGGGCTGGATCCTTTCTGCGAGGTGCTCGTGGCCCCGGATGGCGCTGACGCGCTTCTCAAAGTTATCGACGAGCCTCCCGATCTTATTCTCTGCGACTTCAACATGCCCGGCCTCAATGGCCGCCAGCTTTTTGAAAAGCTCCGTGGCCGCGAAGCGACGCGCCACATCCCCTTTCTCTTCATGGCCAGCCGAGGCGACATCGAAGAGCGCCTCCGTCCGCTGATTGACGGCGCCGAGGATTTCATCGCCAAGCCATTTTTGCTGAAAGATCTGGTCCGCTCCGCAAAAAAGGTCATTGACCGACTGCATCTCGAAAAGCTTCAGAAGCAGGCCTCGCGCCCCGGCGTGATTCAAGGACGCCTGGAAGAGATGAGCATGACCGACCTCATGCAGTCGCTCGAGATGGGCCAGAAATCCTGCCGCCTGCAAGTCAAGAAGGGAAGCGAGCGCGCGGAGTTGTTCTTCACGAGCGGCCAGTGCCGCGACGCAAAAATTGGCAACATCGCCGGTGATGACGCGGTCTACAAGGTCATCTTATGGTCCGAGGGCGAGTTCGAGATTGATTTCAATGCCGCCAACGCCTCGACCGCCACCACCACGACGCGCAGCACTACCGGCCTCCTTATGGAAGCCATGCGCTTGATGGACGAAGCCAATCGCGATGCCGTGGGGACGTAAAGTCAAAAATTAGAAAATAGAGACTGGAAATTGGAAGTCGGGCCTTTGTACGCTATTGGCTGTTGGCTTTGGAACTGTTCATGCGCGTTTCCATTCTTACTATCAGTGACTCGGTCGAAAGCGGCAAACGCGAAGACCTCTCCGGTCCTGCCTTGGTGCAACGTTGCCGTGAGCTCGGCTGGGAAATCAGCTCTGCCCTGCATTGTTCGGATGATCCTTCTGAAGTCCGCAGCCAGCTTCGAACCGTCGCAGACTCTGGCCATACCGATGTTCTCCTCACCACTGGAGGCACGGGCCTCGGCCCCCGTGATCACGCGCCCGAAGCCACCCTCGACGTTGCCGACCGTACCATCCCCGGCCTAGCCGAGGAAATCCGCCGCAAAGGTGCAGAGAAAACTTCCACAGCCGTCTTGTCTCGCGGCGTCGCTGTTGTCCGCCACAAAACCATTATCATCAATCTTCCCGGCAGTCCCAAAGGCGCGGTCGAATCCCTTGATGTAATCACCCACTTGCTTCCCCACGCGGTGGAAGTCCTGCACGGCGCACACCACGGTTAGTCCCTTCAGCAAGGCACACTTCCACGTTGCCTTCGCTCTTCCGGTCCACTAAGCCAGCAATTGATTGAAAGGACGAGTGTCTAGCGCGCAGCGGCCGCACTCGCGGTGACCGGCTTGTAGCCGCATGTGCTGGCTTTACGCATCGCGTCCATGGCTTCAGCGGTGGTCATGAGCGCGGTGGTATGGCTGTTCCGCACCGCGCCACCTGCAACAAAGGCCATGGCAATCGCGGCAGCAGACACGTTGTCTGGCATCTCGGTGATGACTACAGCGTCGTACTCCCCGAACGCAAAGTATCCCGACTCGATCCTGCCTCCGAGCTTCTCGATTGGGCCACGGACGGCCTCAATGCGATCCTGCGGATTGGCAACGAGTCTGGCTAATGCTTCTGGAGTGTAACTGACTTGGTGAAGAAAGTAAGGCATGCGGACCTCCTCAATCGGGCAATCAATCTAGGGGCCCAAGGGTCACTTACTATACACCTATCTGCCGCTTCGCGCCCGTCCCAAACGATTGTTGACCCCCTGCTCCTCCTCCGTAACAATGGTTTCACTATGACCACCAAACTCGACACCATGCACCTCGCCGTTCTTGGCACAGGCAAACTCGGCAGTATCCTGGTGCGCGCCTATTTGAAGCAGGGCCTGTTCTCGCCAAAGCGTATCACCTGCACCGTGCGCCACGAAGAAAAAGCCGCCACTCTTGCCGTCGAACTCGGCGTCACCGGTGCCACGAATAACCGCAAGGCCGTGAAAGGCGCCGACATTGTCCTACTGGCCGTAAAACCCCAGGTTGTCAGTGACGTCCTGAAGGAAATTAAGCCCGCGCTCACCAAAAACACGCTTGTGATATCCGTTGCCGCCTCGGTTCCGACTTCCTACATCGAGCAGCGCGTCGGGCCAAAAGTGCCGGTCATCCGTGCCATGCCGAACACATGCTCGACGGTCGGTTGTGGCATGACTGGCGTCTGCCGCGGCTCCCACGCTTCCCTCGAACATCTGGAAATTGCAAAGACGATGTTTGGCGCCGTCGGCCGCGCCGTCGTTGTGGACGAAAAAAACATGGATGCGGTCACCGGCCTTTCCGCCAGTGGCCCCGCCTTCGCCTACATCATCCTCGAATCGCTCGCCGAAGCGGGTGTCAAAGTGGGCCTCCCCCGCGACGTCGCCACGCTTCTCGCCGCACAGACCTTGAAAGGTTCTGCCAGCGTCGTCCTCGAAACCGGCGACCATCCCGCGCTGCTCAAGGATTCCGTCACGACTCCCGCCGGATGCACCATCGACGGCATTCTCGAACTCGAGGAAGGGAAGCTGCGGGTCACGCTGATCAAGGCCGTGGTAAAAGCCACGCATCGCGCCGGTGAACTTCTCTTTGAAAAATGAGTGCTTTTTTCGGCGTAACGAGCGCGCTTGCACTCTGCCCCGTTTTATGTGCTAGCATTCGTTTTGGACACTCACTATGCCTGCCGCTTACATCCCGGTTCTGATTTTCGCGCTGCTTGTTCTTTCATTTCCGGTTGTCGTTCTGCTTCTTTTCAAACTGATTCGCCCGGAATCCCGAGGTGGCCCGGCAAAATTCCTGCCTTACGAATGCGGCATCCCTCCGGAAAGTAACGCCCGTGGGCGCTACTCCGCGCGGTTTTACGTTATTGCGATGCTCTTTGTCATATTCGACGTGGAAACCATGTTCCTTTTCCCCTGGGCCATTCTCTATCGTTCCTGGGTGGCCGCGCACATGGGCGCATTCGCTCTTATTTCCATGTTCGTCTTTCTCGGCATCCTTCTCGTTGGTTACATTTGGATCTACAAAAAAGGCGCGCTCGACTGGGCCTAGTCCGCGCCTCTTTTGCTTCCAGACTCCTGCGTGTCAACTCTTTGCTAGTGTCTCTGCCCCCCGAGCTGAAATTTCCACCTCTGTGTGTCCGTGCTCATTGACTGCCATAGCTGCCTATGTTAGAAACGCAGGGAGCGATCGTAACAGCTGCGAGGTCGCGGATGACTGAGTCCGCCGAGAAGTGGCTTGCATGCTCTCGTTCCTTCCTCATCGTTGCGCGAGCTGATTTGCGGCCATTCTCAGAGTGGTAAGTATAAGGCCCCCTGCTCTTCAATTTTCGGGGCCGTTCAGGCGCAGCATACATAATGGTCCCGGAGTCCATGGCAGACGAGTCGAAGCCACCCCAATCGCCTGAGAGTCCCAAGCCGGAAACACCCGGCGCCGCACCCGCACAGCCTGCCGCCCCCAAAAGCGCAGCGCCCCCCGCAACTCCTCCCGCGGTGAAGCCTGCTGCTCCCGCTCCCAAGCCGCCCGTTCCTTTGCAGGTTCCGCTCGATAATGAACTTACGAAGCGATATCGAGAACGCTTCGGCGTCGCCATTCTTGATGCGCTCGAAGATCGCAAGCAGCCCTATCTCGTCATCGACTCCGCGAGTCTCGCCGACATCGCTCGTTATTCGTGTGACCAAGAGAAGTACGATCTTCTCGAGGATTACACGGCCGTTGACTGGCCTCGCCGTGAGAAGCGCTTCGATCTCGTCGCCGTTCTTTACTCGTTTCCGCACAACACCCGCCTCCGCCTGAAAATTCCCATTGCGGCGAACGAGCGCCCGACAAGCCTTGTCGAAATCTGGCCCACCGCCAACTGGCTCGAGCGTGAAATCTTCGACATGTTCGGCATCGAATTTGCCGGCCACCCGGACATGAAACGCATACTCCTTCCGGACGGCTGGCAAGGGCATCCGCTCCGCAAGGACTATGACATTCTTCAGCAGGACGCCGCCTGGGTCCGAGAAAATCTCGGCATAGAAAGCGGCCAGTAGGACTGATAACGGTGGGAGACACTTTGCAGGAAGAGGCGATCAAGAACGGCGGCACGCTGCTCGGCGCAGACGAACTGGTCCTCAACATGGGACCGCAGCACCCTTCCACTCACGGCGTTCTGCGCGTAAAGCTCAAGCTCGATGGCGAACGCGTTCGCGGCACGGAATGTGTAATCGGCTATCTGCACCGCGGCGTTGAGAAGATTGCGGAAAGCCGTTCCTACCAGCAATTCGCACCTTACGTTGACCGCATGGACTACGTCGCGGCGGTTAGCAATGGCCTTGGCTACTGTGAAGCCGTCGAAAAGTTGCTGAACGTCGAAGCGCCACCGCGCGCTCGGGTCATTCGCACGATTCTCACCGAACTGCAGCGTATCGCCAGCCATCTTGTTTGGCTAGGGACGCACGCTATGGATATTGGTGCGATCTCGCCTATCTTCTACTGTTTCCGTGAGCGCGAGGAAATTCTGAAAATCTTCGAAAAATACTGCGGAGCGCGGCTCACTACGCACGCCTTCCGCA
Organism: Candidatus Limnocylindrales bacterium; assembly: GCA_035623175.1. Lineage (GTDB taxonomy): Bacteria > Acidobacteriota > Terriglobia > Acidiferrales > UBA7541 > Acidiferrum. Next base: position 53,007 of record DASPTY010000214.1, read on the forward strand.
TCGGTGGCCTGCAGTACGAGGCCTACGATGGTTTTGAGAAGGACGTCGAGCGTTTCTGCCTCGATTTCGAACGTCGTATCCAGGAATATGTTGACCTGCTCACCGGAAACAGCATCTGGATGGGCCGTACCCGCAACGTGGGAGTCCTTAACACTGCCGACTGCATCGCTCTCGGCGCTTCCGGTCCCGTGCTGCGCGCAAGTGGCCTGAAATGGGACCTGCGGAAAGCGCAACCTTACGCCGCTTACGATCAGTACAAGTTTGAGATCCCCGTCGGCACGAACGGCGACACCTACGACCGGTATATGGTACGTATCGAGGAGATGCGCCAGTCGCGCCTCATCTGTCTGCAAGCCATCGAGAAAATTCCTGAAGGCGCCATTCTGGGCAAAGTCGGCAAGGTGCTAAAGCCGCAGCCCGGCGAGATCTACCACTCCATCGAAGCGCCCAAAGGCATCCTCGGCTATTACATTGTCAGCGATGGAACGACGCAGCCGTATCGCGTGCGCATTCGTCCGCCGTCATTCGTCAATTTGCAGGCCTTCGATAAAATGGTTCGCGGGCACCTGGTGGCCGATGTTGTAGCCATTATTGGTACCCTCGATATCGTCCTCGGCGAGGTGGACCGCTAGCCCATGAACCCCACCCTTCACGCCATCCTCATCTTTCTCCAGACCTGGTGGGTCGAACTCGTTTCCGGTGTTGTTATCGTCGCCGTTGTTCCTCTCGTCGCCGGATATCTCGTGCTGATGGAGCGCAAGCTTATGGCGGACATGCAAGCCCGTCTCGGCCCCATGCGTGTTGGCCCTCACGGCCTGCTCCAGCCCATCGCCGATGCATTCAAATTGCTCATCAAGGAAGACATTATTCCGGCTGACGCGGATAAGCTGATCTTCTGGCTCGCGCCGGTGATTTCCATGGTCGCCGCCTTGACCGCGATGGGAGCGATCGCCTTCGGCCCGGCCTTCCAGGTGGCCCGCGATATCAACGTCGGCATCTTGTTCGTCGTAGGTGTTAGTTCGCTCGGCTTCCTAGGAATCATCCTGGGCGGTTGGGCTTCCAACAGCCACTACTCCATCATCGGTGCGATCCGCAGCACTGCCCAGCTTGTCAGTTATGAAACGGCGGGTGGCCTGGCGATCGTGAGCGCGCTACTGCTGTCCGGGACGCTCAGCATCCGCGGCATTGTTGACGCGCAGCAAAAGAGCGGCGCCTGGTTCATCTTCCTCGCCCCTGTCGCTTTTTTCACCTATCTCGTCGCCTCGATCGCGGAAACCAACCGCGCGCCCTTCGATCTTCCCGAAGCCGAGTCCGAGTTGGTCGCCGGCTATATGACCGAGTACAGCGGCTTCCGCTGGGCTCTGTACTTCCTCGGTGAGTATGCCAACATGATCGTTGTCGGCTCCGTTGCCACGACGCTCTTCCTCGGTGGCTGGCTCCGGCCCTTCCCCAACGTTCATTGGCTTAACTGGATTGAATATCTCCCTGCTTTCTTTATCGCGATTGTCGGCGTTTATTGCATCTACCGGGCTGGGAAGCAGCCCGTGGCGATTCAGGTGGCGTTCATGTGGGCGGTGGCTCTGGCCTGCTTCGCGATCGCCGCTGTTCTTGCGGCTCCCTGGATTCTCCACGTCCTGCACAAATTTGGCGTGGCGGCTCCCCTCAATCTCGACTTTACTGTCCCCGGCCTGAATGGTGCCTTCTGGTTCCTGCTGAAGGTATCGGTCTACATTTACGTTTTCATGTGGCTGCGGTTCACTCTGCCCCGTTACCGGTTCGACCAGCTCATGCATCTCGGCTGGTACATCCTGATTCCTTTGGCCATCGTAAACGTCCTTGCGGTCGGCGTGGCCTTGTTGCTCGAATCCGCACTTGGCTGGAACCGGTGGCTGGCCATGGTTGTCACTACGATCATTACGATGGCTTTCGCGCTTTTCCTGGTTCATTTGCACGATAAACGCACTGCCGCGGCTTCCTCCGCCGCGGCCGTCACGACGGATTCCTATGCTGGATAGCATCCTCTTCTACTTCTTCGCCGGTGTGGCCGTGCTCAGCGCGGCGCTGATGGTCACGCGCCGCAATGCCATCCACAGTGCAGTCTTCCTCATCACCACGCTTCTTGCGACCGCCGGCATTTTCCTGCAGCTTCGCGCCGAATTTCTCTTCATCGCGCAGATCATTCTCTACGTCGGCGGAATCATGGTGCTGTTCATCTTCGTCATGATGCTGGTCCGACTCGATGTTGCGCTGCACCATATCCGCTTCCGGCTGCAACGGTTCGTCGCGCTCATCGTGGCACTCACGCTTGGTGGCTACATTTCCGTCATTCTCTTTTGGGCACGCAAGCTGCCTGGGCAGGGCCTGTTCATTCAGGGTGCTGCGCCGGCTGAAAGGCTCTCTCCCAATTCCGAGCAGTTGGCGAAAAGCCTTTTCAGCAGCTACCTGCTGCCCTTTGAGATCGCCAGCGTCCTGCTGCTTGTCGCCATGGTTGGCGCCGTGGTGATGGCCAAGAACAAGAAAGGGGCCAACGAACCATGATGTCCCCGGCGCACTACCTGTTTCTCAGCCTGGCCCTGTTCATCATCGGCTGCATCGGCGTGATCACGCGCCGCAACGTAATTATCGTCCTGATGTCCATCGAGCTGATTCTCAACGCCGTCAACATCAATCTCGTTCTTTTCTCGCGCATCTTTGGGGACGCCGCCGGGCAAGTCTTCGCCCTCTTCATCATCGCGGACGCCGCCGCCGAAGCCGCCATCGGCCTCGGCATCATCATCGCGTTCTTCCGCAATCGGGAAACCGTAATGGCCGACGAAATGGACCTCCTGAAATGGTGAGCCCGATATGACTTCTCCTGGCTACTTCCTTGCTCACCTATGGCTCATCCCGCTGTTCCCGCTCATCACCGCGGCGCTCATGCTTCTCGTCGGCCGTATCCTTCCAAAAAGCGCGGTCAGCTTTTTCTGTGTTGGCAGCGTTTTCCTTTCCTTTGTGCACGCCGCCGGCGCCGTACTCCAGTTGCGGAATCTTGATCCTCGCGTCTACCAGCAAATCCTTTTCGAGTGGGTCACGCCCGGCCTGATGCCTGCGTTCGGCGGACTCTCCCCGTTTGTCGCGGACTGGGGCTATCTCCTCGACCCTCTCTCCGCTGTGATGATTCTCGTCGTCACGGGCGTCGGTTTCCTCATCCACGTTTACTCCATCGGCTACATGGGGCATGAAGGCGGCTACTACAGGTTCTTCGGGTACATGAATCTATTTATGTTTGCAATGCTCACGCTTGTCCTCGCCAACAACTTGCTTCTTCTTTTCGTTGGTTGGGAAGGTGTTGGTCTCTGCAGCTACCTTCTTATTGGTTTCTACTTCCTCAAGAAATCCGCCTCGGATGCAGGCAAGAAAGCGTTCATCGTTAATCGCGTCGGCGACACAGGCTTCCTCCTGGGCATCTTTTTCATTGCCACCACGTTTGGCACAATCCGCTTTACCTCTCATAATCTGCCCGACCCCGTGGCCTTCGCTGGCATCAAGGAAACGCTGGCTGCCATGCTCGAACAAGGCCGCCTGGCCTATGGCGCACCAGTGCTCACCGTCATTGCGCTGCTGCTCTTTTTTGGTGCCTGTGGGAAATCCGCGCAACTTCCTCTCTACGTATGGCTGCCCGATGCCATGGAAGGCCCCACGCCCGTCAGCGCGTTGATCCACGCAGCCACCATGGTCACCGCCGGTGTCTACATGGTGGCGCGGATGAACGGCATCTACCAGCTTGCTCCCATCGCCATGGACTTGGTCGCAATCGTTGGCACTCTCACCGCCATCTTCGCCGCTTCGATGGCCGTCGCTCAAACGGACATTAAGCGAGTCCTTGCCTATTCAACGATCAGCCAACTCGGATACATGTTCCTCGCTCTCGGGGTGGGCGCCTTCTCCGCAGGAATCTTCCACCTGATGACTCACGCTTTCTTCAAAGCGCTCCTCTTCCTCGGCGCCGGTAGCGTGATCCACGCACTGTCCGGCGAGCAGGATCTGCGCAAGATGGGCGGCCTCTGGAACAGCATCCCCGCCACCTCCCGCCCGTTCCTCATCGCCACGCTCGCCATTGCCGGCATCCCGCCTCTCGCCGGCTTCTTCAGCAAAGACGAAATCCTCGGCCAGGCCTTTGAGCACCTGCCCTACCTCTGGTTTATCGGCCTTCTCACCGCTGGTCTAACAGCCTTCTACATGTTTCGGCTGCTCTTCCTGGCGTTCTTTGGCCTTTCTCGCGTCCCGCACGAACTCGAGGAGCACATTCACGAGTCGCCCAAGAGCATGACCGTCCCTCTCGCCATCCTCGCTCTTCTCTCCATTGTCGGCGGATGGTTCGCCTTCCCAGTTCTCTGGGGAGGTGAAAGCACCTTCGCGAATTTCCTCGCGCCCGTCTTTCGCCGTGTTATTCCCGAAGCCGCCGAGGCCGGTCCGCAAACTGCCCTTGTCGATTTCCTGCTCATGCTCGCCTCTGTGGCCATCGCGGTCTTCGGCATCTGGCTCGCCCACTTGATCTACATCAGGAACCCGCAGCTGCACGCAAAGCTCGCTGCCTCCTGGCCGCGTCTTCACAAGCTGTTGGTCAATAAGTACTACGTCGACGAAATCTACGACGCGCTATTTGTGAACCGCATCAAGGACCTCAGCACGGGCTTCGGCCTTTTCGACGCCAAAGTCATTGACGGAATCGGTGTAGACGGCTCGGCCTGGCTTGCTCGCGTCTTCTCTTCGATTTCCATGTGGTGGGATAAGTGGGTGGTGGACGGCCTCGTCAATTTCATCGGCAAATTCACTCAATTTCTCAGCACGCCCATCCGGATGTTCCAGACTGGGGTTTTCTCCAGCTATGCCATGTTCATTCTGATTGGGCTTGCCGGCTTGCTTTTGTATTACGGATATCACATGCAGCACCACATGCAGGAGTTAATGCGCAATCTGCGCTGAAAGGCGTTTCGCATGTCGCTAATCTCACATCATCTCCTCAGCGTGATCCTCTTCACGCCGCTGGTGGGGGCGCTCGTCTTGATCTTCCTCCCGCGTGGCTCGCAAACCCTTCACCGCATCTTTGGCAACATCTTCGGCATTCTCGGCTTTGTCGTTTCCATTCCCCTCGTCCGCTATTTCCCCATTGGCTACAAGGGTTTCACTTTTGAAGAATCCGCCGACTGGATCCCCTCGATTGGCGCGAGATACTACCTCGGCATCGACGGCATCAGCTTCCTCCTTGTCATGCTCACCACGCTCCTTGGCATGCTCGCCATCCTCTCTTCCTGGGCTGCCATTCAGAATCGAACCAAAGAGTATTACATCCTAATGCTGCTCCTCCAGACCGGCATGCTCGGTGTTTTCATGTCTCTGGACTTCTTCCTTTTTTACGTTTTTTGGGAAGTCATGCTCGTCCCGATGTATTTCCTCATCGGCGTTTGGGGCAGCGAGCGGCGGCTCTACGCGGCGATCAAATTCTTCCTGTACACCCTGGCGGGCTCCGTCTTGATGCTCCTCGGCATCCTGGCGCTCTATTTCAATGCCGCTAAGGCGACCGGCATGCACACGTTTGACATTCCCACTCTTTTGGCCGCTGTGCAGAACCCGCAGTATGCCCAGTATTTTCCAGAGTCCCTTAAGGTTTGGCTCTTCTGGGGTTTGTTCTTCGCCTTTGCCATCAAAGTGCCCATGTTCCCGTTCCATACCTGGCTGCCGGATGCGCACACTGAAGCTCCCACAGCAGGGTCCGTGATTCTGGCTGGCGTTCTCCTGAAGATGGGCACGTATGGTTTCATCCGCTTCTCGCTGCCTCTGCTTCCTACGGATCCAGTGCTGCGCTCCAGAATCATATCGGTCCTGATATTCCTTTCGCTCGTCGGCATCATCTATGGCGCCATCGTCTGCCTGATGCAGAAAGACATGAAACGCCTGATTGCCTATAGCTCCGTCAGCCACCTCGGTTTCTGCACGCTCGGAATTTTTGCGCTGACGCCCCAAGGTCTTTCCGGCAGCGTCCTCCAACAGATTAACCACGGCATCTCCACCGGCGCGCTATTCTTGATCGTCGGTATTCTATACGAGCGGCGACACACGCGCCTGATTTCCGAGTTCGGCGGTCTCTCCACTCCCATGCCGAATTACGCTGCGATCTACCTCATCATTACCTTGAGCTCCCTCGGCATGCCGCTTCTCAATGGCTTCATCGGAGAGTTCACCATACTTCAAGGCGCGTTCGTTGTCAGCAAAGCCTGGGCTGCCTGGGGCACACTCGGCATCGTGCTCGGCGCCGCCTATCTCTTGTGGCTCTACCAGCGAGTGATGTTCGGCCCCGTCACTCACGAAGTGAACAAGACTCTTCCGGACATGAATCTCCGTGAATACGCCGTTCTCATTCCGCTGGTTGTATTGGCCTTTTGGATCGGCATCTACCCAAAGCCTTTCTTCGGCTACATCAACAATCCTGTGGAGAAAATCGTCCACCAGGTCAACCCGACTTTCTACCAGCGTGCCGCTTTGCCTTCACTGGTACCGTCTAATTCCTTAACATCCTCAACTTCGCCCAATTCCGCCTCAACCGGGGGAAAATAGCTCACCGCCATGCACTCCATCCTCGATCCCATCATCAGTTATATGCACGGCGACGGGCGTGTCATTCTCCCGGAGATGTTCCTACTTCTCTTCGCCTTGGGCATCCTCATCTTCGACTTCCTCCTCGAGAAGAAAGAAAAACATTTGAATGCCATGCTCGCCTTGTTCGGCGTTGGATTCAGCAGCGTGGGCCTGTACCTTCAAGTGAAGCAGTACAACCTGGAACGCGCTAATCCAATCAGGGAAACAGTAGGTCTGCTCGGGTTCCACCAGACGGTCCTGGTTGACGGCTTTTTCATCGTTTTCGCCAGCCTCTTCCTTGCTGCCACCGCTCTTGTGATTCTTCTTTCCGTCCGCTATCTCGATTTGGAAAAGGAGCAAGAGGGTGAGTACTACGCGCTGATCCTTCTCTCTTGCATCGGCATGATGTTCATGGCCTCTGGCATAGACCTCATCGTTCTCTTCCTCGGCCTGGAGACCATGGCCCTCAGCTTTTACGTGATGACCGGTTTCCTTCGTGCCAATAAGCGCTCCAATGAAGCCGCCATGAAATATCTTCTCCTCGGGGCTTTCAGCTCGGGCATCCTTGCCTACGGGTTCTCACTCCTCTACGGCGTCAGCGCCTCCACCGACATCCGCCAGATTGGCAGGATGCTTGACGCCCGTCTCCAGTACACGTCGGCGCATAGTTTTACTGACTGGCTTGTCATCCTGGCATTTGTTACTGTCGCTGCCGGCCTCTTCTTCAAGGTTGCCGCGGTGCCCTTCCACCAGTGGGCTCCCGACGTCTACGAAGGCGCGCCGACGCCAATCACCGCTTACGTCAGCGTCGCTTCAAAAACTGCTAGCTTTGCATTGCTCCTGCGTCTTTTGACCAGTGTATTCGGTGGCTCTCAAGCCACCTGGCTCTACGCCATTGCCGGTGTTGCTGTGGCGTCTCTCACTTGGGGCAATCTCGCCGCCCTCACGCAGACAAATATCAAGCGCCTCCTGGCTTACTCCTCCATCTCCCATGTCGGCTACATACTTCTCGGCGTCGTCGCAGGCAATGAGATCGGCATGGTCGGCATCATGTATTACTTGATTGCGTACGTCTTTATGACCATCGGCGCCTTCGCCGTGGTCGTTGTTATGCGCCAGCGCGGCATTATCGGCGATGAACTCGAGGACCTCGACGGCCTCTACGAACGGAATCCAGCCGCCGCTGTGCTGCTTCTCATTTTCATGCTGTCTCTTGCCGGCATCCCCGCGACAGCCGGCTTCGTCGGGAAGTACTACATCCTATGGTCTTTGATTGAAACCCATCACCCCGTGCTGGCCGTGATTGCCGCGCTCTATATCGTTCCAGCGCTGTATTATTACCTCCGGGTAGTCATCCATGCTTGGCAGAAGAAGCCTGGACAAGTACCTGCTCCGCAAATGAGCAGCGCGCAGGCCATCGCTCTTGGCGCCGCCGTGTTTGTTTCCCTCGCCGCGGGGTTGTATCCTGAGCCGTTCGCCCGGCTGGCGCACTATGCCTTCGGCCTCTAACGACAGCAACAAAGACTCCCAATCCACTCCTCCCGAGAACCAAGGCGCTGGCTTCTCCCGCCAGTTCGCTATGGCCATGGAACTTCCCTTTGTTCTCGTTGCAGCCATTCTTGTCGGCGGCTTCGTCGGCTACTTGCTGGATCGCTGGCTTCATACCAAGCCCATCCTGATGTTTGTCCTTGGATTTCTCGGCTTCTTCGGCGGACTCCGCGACGTCCTCCGCCGCTTACCTGCAAAATAATGATGGTAAGTTCGGAGATAGATATCTCGCGCGATCTCAAATCCGAGCGGCGAATTTCTTGGCTCACGCTCCTCTTGGGTGTTCTTGCGGCCCTCCCGGTCGCCTATATCTATGGTCTGCGATGGGGTGCAGGCATCCTCATTGGCGCCATTCTCGCATGGCTCAACTTCCGCTGGCTTAAAGAAGGCGCAGACGCTCTTACCGAAGCGGCCACTGCCCAAGCCAGCCAAGGAAAGGTAAGGGTCCCCGTCGGCGCGTACTTTCGCGCCCTCTTCCGCTACGGGTTGATAGCCCTCTCTGTCTATGTTATTTTTAAATATCTGAACGTTCCCGTTTTGAGCATGATTCTTGGTTTGTGCGCCCTGGGAGCGGCCGCCTTTGCTGTGAGTGTGCACGAAATCCTGCGTCCTCAGGACTGACGAATGGAAGAACAAGTAAGCCTAATAACCCACTGGGTGAACCACATCTTCGGGCCTGTTGCCCTGTATCTTCTGCACGTCCTCAAGATTCAGCCAGCGGACCATGAAACCCCCATTCCCGAGTATGTCGTCATGTCGCTCGTGGTCCTTGTTCTGGGTACGGTCCTGGCGCTGATCCTGCGTTCACGGCTGTCGGTGGAGCGTCCGGGTGGAATGCAGCAGGTCGCGGAGTTGCTGTTCACGAATCCATTGAAGTTCGGGATCTGTGATCTTTTGGACGAAAACGTCGGCCATGGTGCCAGGCAGCATGTGGCGGTGGTCGGGACCGTGTCTGTCTTTATTTTGTTTTCGAACCTCTTGAGTGTATTTCCCGCCTTCTCGGCGCCCACCGGCATTGTTGTCGTGCCTCTTGCCTGCGCCAGCGTTACCTTCGTCTACTTCAACTGGCAGGGTATCCGCCACCACGGAACTGGCCATTACCTACTTACTTTTGCGGGCTCCCCACGGAAATTAGCTGACTGGCTGCTCGGCATCCTGCTTTTCCCTGTGGAATTGTTCAGCACCGCAGCGCGCATACTCTCCTTGACCGCGCGTCTCTGGGCCAACATTTTTGCAAGCGATATGCTGTACGGGATCATGCTCAGCCTGCTGGTCAAACTGACACTGTTCTGCTGGTCCAAATTCGCGGTTCTCGGCGCCGCTCTGGCCATTCTGCCAGCCGTTATTCCCTTGGCGTTTATCGCATTGCACATGTTCGTCGCTGTAATTCAGGCGTACGTGTTCACGGTGCTGCCGACGATCTATATCGGGATGGCGACGGCAGACGAGCACTAAGTGTCGCAATTGTGTCGCTTCAGTGTGAGACCGGTTGTACGGCGTTGAGCCGGGAACCACCAACTGGCGGCAATTCTAAGGAGGTAGTGATGAAGAAAATAGCTGTTGTTCTGGTTGCAGTCGTGCTTCTGGCGATGGCCGCCCCGGCTGCATTTGCGCAGGAAGCAGGAGCAAAACCCGGAGGCGGACATGTAGGGACCCTTGCAATCGCCGCCGGCTTCGCCATGGCGCTTGCCGCCTTTGGAGGCGCGCTGGGCCAGTCGAGGGTCGGTGCCGCTGCATGTGAAGGCATGGCCCGCAATCCCGGAGCCTCGGGTGCGATTCGCGCTTCGATGATCCTGGGCTTGGTTTTCATCGAAACGCTCTCGCTGTTAACCTTCGTGATCGCGATCGTCCTCTATCTCAAGATGTAAAGTCGCCAGAAACTCAAAAAAGCCCGCCAGGTCCTATCCCGGCGGGCTTTTTTCTTTTGGAATCGCTTGTATCCGCGAGCGCGTTAAATCATCGCCAGCGTTTCCAGCGCCACTTTGTCCTGTACCAGCAGCGTGGCTCCGTTAACTTCCACGATCCGCCGCCGCTTGAACTCGCTGAAGCTCCGGCTCACGGACTCTCTTGAGCATCCGATCAATTGTGCGATCTCTTCGTGCGTCAGTGCCAGCTTTACTCTCATCACCCCGCCGGCCATCTGTCCGCCCGATGACCATTCCACAAGGAACCGCGCCAACTTCTCCTCGACCGAATTGCTCAACCCGATAGAGCGAATCACTTCATACGCGGAATGGCAGTCGCGCCCAAGATGTTGCGCTACCTGCAAGCACGCATCGCCATTGTCCTTGATAAACCTCAGAAAATCTTCCCGGCTGATGTACGCCAATTGCGCCGGCTGAAGCGTCTCTGCGGTAATTTCGTGCGTTGTTCCGGAGAGCGTCGCGTTCAACCCGAGAATCTCGCCGGGCTTGGCAATTTTGAAGATGAGGGTTTTTCCTTCGCTATTCGTGGTCAGCAGCTTCACACGGCCTTGGCAAATGATATATACGCCGCGCGCGGCCTCTCCTTCCATGAACAGGATTGCACCGGAAGGATACGAACTTGTCCGTCGAATATTTTCCAGATTTCTTGCGGATCGTGTGGAGAGGCTGCAGAAGAATCGGTCGCTGCGCAATCCGCAATTGGTGCAGTCGTCGGTGGCTGGAAATCCGTAGGGTGTGTGGACTTTTCTCTGCGCAGTGGAAGTGAGGAAACTGCTCTGGCTCTTGGCAGCTAAAACGCTTGTCGCCATGGGGCCATCCTTTCTGTGGGCGTCAGACTCGACATTGGAGGGAGAGCACACACTTGGCCAACGTGCCGAAAAGTCTGGGAAAAGCCGGATTTTCCGTAACGCCCGTGTTATGTGTGCGTTAAGAGGAAACGAGTGCTGGAGACATTCTCATGAACCCGCCACGAGAATGGGCCGGGTGGGTCAAAACGCACAAATATGTGTGATCTTCATCACTTCGCCGCACGATTTTCTGGCCCCAAGTGCACCGATATGCACCTCGGGCGCCTAGGGCACCGAATCGAGCATCTGCCGGATCTTGCGCGCCAAAGCATGGTGCGAGAAGGGCTTTTCGATGAACGCAACATCTTCCGCTAGGAGCGCGTTTTGGGAAATTACTCCTGCGGTGTGTCCGGACATGAAGAGCACCTTGAGGTCCGGGCGGCGCTTTAAGAGGAGTTCGGAGAGTTCCCGGCCATTCATACGCGGCATTACTATGTCGGTCAGCAACAAGTGAATCCGCCCGGAATATTCCTCCGCAAGGTGCAGCGCTTCGGAAGCTTCCGCCGCCATAAGCACGCGGTATCCCGCTAGCACCAGAAAATCACGCGTCACTTTTGCCAGCAATTTCGAGTCTTCCACGAGGAGAATGGTCTCGCTTCCGTTGGAAACTTCCTCGTTCTGATTGCGCAAGAACTCTTCGTCGGCAGCTCCGGTAATGCGCGGAAAATAAATCTTGAAAGTGGTGCCGCGTCCGGGTTCGCTGTAAACCCAGATATGTCCTCCGCCTTGCCGCACGATTCCGTACACTGTGGCCAGCCCGAGGCCGGATCCCGAACCCTTTTCCTTTGTGGTGAAAAACGGTTCAAAAATTCGGCTAACCGTTTCTCTGTCCATGCCATCGCCGGAATCCGTCACGGACAATTGCACATATGGTCCGGGAACAACGCCTAGATGGTCGCGCGCATAGGCCTCGCCGAGATACGCGTTGCAGGTTTCCAGCGTCAGCCGCCCTCCTTTTCCCATGGCGTCGCGCGCATTGGCCACCAGGTTCAAAATCACCTGCGAAAGCTGGCTGCGGTCAATCTTGACGTCGCCCAGATCCCGCGCCAGCACCATCTCCATCTGGATATTCTCTTCCACAATCCGGCGCAACAGCGGCTCCAGGTCGTTTAAAACAGTATTCAGATCGAGAAGTTGCGGCTCGGAGACTTGCTGCCGGGCAAAGGCCAGCAACTGCCGCGTTACGGTAGCTGCCTCCTCTCCTGCCATCTTGATTTGCTCGATTCGCTCAATGTGCGGCGCTCCAGCGGGGCCAGCGTTCAACAGCAAATCCGCGTTGCCCAGGATGACGCCCAGGAGATTATTGAAGTCGTGCGCGATCCCTCCGGCGAGCCGTCCGATCGCTTCCATCTTCTGTGTCAGCAGCAACTGCTCTTCGAGACGCCGCGCCCGTTCTTGTTCACTATCCCGCTGCTGCATAGCCAGTTCGCGCTGCACAACTTCGGCCTTGAGCGCTTCGTTCGCCGCAACAAGATCTGCGGTGCGCTCCCGGACTCTTGTCTCCAACGCTTCTTTGGCTTCCTGCAGTTCGGTCTGTGCCTTTTTCTGCAGCGTGATATCTCGAATGGCGCTGAAGACCAGAATCCCTTCTTTCGTCCTGAAGGGGCTCAAGCTGATCTCGACCGGGAATTCAGTGCCATCCTTCCGCAAACCGAACAACTCGCGCCCCGCTCCCATGGGCCTAAGTCGCGGCGACTCTCCATATTCCTTGCGATGGCGCACATGCTGACCGCGGTAGCGCTCGGGAATCAGAATTTCTACAGGCTGGCCAAGGAGTTCATTTCTCTTGTAGCCGAAGAGTCTTTCCGTCTGCGCATTGACCAGCATGATCTTGCCTTGTTCGTTGGCGATCACCATGGCGTCTGGGGCGGATTCCAGAAGGGCACGAAACTTCTCGTGCGTCCACGGTTGGCGAGTGGAACGACTCAAGCTTGTGGAGCGACGACGGTTCACCATGTGGGTCGGCCCTGGGTCCCAATCCTACTTTAATTCAAGAAACGTCCGATTATTCTACACCTCAGATCGGTTTCCGCCTCTCTGGAAATCGGGGGGGCCGGTCCCGCTCGAGTACCGTTCCCCATTGGTCTGCATCCTGGGTGAAAGACGGGGTGGGAAAAATTCGTAGCGGCTATCGCGCAGACAGGATCAAGTTCTGAGAAAGAACAATTCCAAGGACGTGATTTGGAGCGAGCCCCAGGTAGAGGGTGATGATCGCTGCCACCGAGACAACCATTGCTGCCGTCGGGCTCAGTCCTTGCGACGCGTCTGCGGGCAACGTCCCCTTGTACTCCCGCATGTACATCACAACGATGAGCCGCAAATAGTAGTACGCCCCTATCACGCTATTCACTGCCATCAGAATTGCCAACCACAACAAGTCCGAGTGAATAGCGGCCTTGAAGATGTAAAACTTGCCGAAGAATCCGGCAGTAATCGGCAAGCCCAGCAGCGAAAGCAGAAAAAGGCTAAGTCCAGCAGCCGCAAACGGTTGACGTGTGCCCAGGCCCGCAAAGTCATCGAACGTCAAATACCGCTCGCCTTGCCCCCCAAGTTCAGAAATTACCGTGAACGATCCCACGGAAACCAAAGCGTAGCTGGCCAAGTAGAACAACACCGCCGCATAGGCCGGAGCCACCGACTCCGGGTCAGTCCGCACCGAAGTTACGGCCGCGAACGCGACGAGCGTGTAACCTGCATGTGCAATCGAGCTATACGCCAACATACGCTTCACGTTGGACTGCACCAGCGCTCCCAGATTTCCTACGAACATGGTCAGTCCCGCCAGAATCCAAAAGGCCCAGAACCAGAACTGCGTGGCCGCATGAACCGTGCTGAAGATTCGAAGCAAGAGCGCGAACGTCGCCGCTTTTGGACCCGCGGAGAACAGCGCTGTAACCGGCGTGGGCGCGCCTTCGTAAACGTCCGGGGTCCACACCTGGAATGGGGCGGCAGCCACCTTGAACCCCAGGCCGACTAGAATGAGCGTTAGCCCAAGACGCAGCAAATTGCTCGAGGGATCTGCATCAGCGAGCCTCACCAAGTTCGTCGAACCCGTGACCCCGTAGACCAGCGCGATTCCATACAGGAAGAACGCTGTGGCAAACGAGCCAAGCAGAAAATACTTCACGGCTGATTCGCTTGCTTTCACCGAATCGCGCCGGTAGCCCGCCAAAACGTAGCTCGAGATGGACGACATTTCTAAGCCGATGAATGCGGTTAGGAGTTCCTGAGCGGAGGCGAGGACACCCATTCCTGCCGTGGCGAACATGATCAAGGCATAGAACTCTGCGCTGTCCAGCTTTTCCCGCTCAAGGTACGAGTCGCTCGCCAGAATCACCAGGAAGGAGATGAGTCCAACCAGCCAGTGAAAGAAAAGACTGAAAGTGTCGAACTGAATCTGCGCAAAAAACGCGCTGCCGAAGAAGCCGTAGAAAGTAGCCAGCGTGCCCACTGACGTGCCAACCATCGCGAGGAATGTGAGCGCTTGGCGATTCTTCAGGAAAGGCTGGATCAGCATCAAGAAGACACCCGTGCCGCACCAGATCAACTCCGGCAGAACCAGGCGCAGATTTTGCAGCATTTGCTGGTTGAGCGAGCTCATTTAGCGCGATGCCAGCCTTTCTGTGGAATTGTCCGCAGGGCGATTGCTTGCAAGCCGCGGCGTGCCCGGAACCGCAACCTCATGCATCACATTTCGGTTCATTTGTTCGATGACGGTTTTGCAAGGCGCTGCGAAACGCTGCGTAAAGAACGGCGAGCCGATTCCCATCCACAAGATCACCACCGCGATTGTCGCCAAAATCCACTTTTCCCGTACTGAAGCGTCTGCGAGTTCACGGTTTTTCTGCTGCGTCACCTCGCCGAAAAACACTCTCTGGTACGACCAGAGCAGATAGCAGGCCGACAAGATCACGCCTATGGCCGCCCAAGCAGCCCAATTCCAATGGACCTGATATGTGCCGAGGAGGATCAAGTACTCGCCCACGAACCCGTTCAGCATCGGCAGGCCCAGCGACGAAAGCACAACGAATAGGAAGAACGCCGCCAGTTTCGGCATTGGAGTTGACAGCCCACCATAGTCGCTGATCTCAAACGTGTGGCGGCGGTCGTACAACATGCCCACGAGCAAAAAGAGTCCGCCCGTAGAAATTCCATGCGCCAGCATCTGGAAGACCGCGCCCTGCATGGAAATGTTCTGGAACGCAAAAATGCCAAGCACCACGAATCCCAGATGGCTTACGGAAGAGTACGCCACCAGTTTTTTCAAATTGGGTTGCACCATCGCAACCAGCGCGCCGTAGATGATGCCGATGATGGCCAGCACTGCGACATACGGCGCCGCGCGCCGCGATGCATCTGGGAATAGCGGCAGGCAGAAGCGGATCATGCCGTACGTCCCCATCTTCAGCAGCACGCCCGCCAGGATCACGGAACCGGCTGTGGGCGCTTCCACGTGGGCATCTGGCAACCATGTGTGCAGCGGGAACAGCGGCACCTTGATCGCAAACGCAAGGAAAAACGCCAGGAACAGGATCATCTCCGTCCGCTCCGGCAGCACCAGCGCACCGTCGTGCAGCAACTTCTGAATGATTGGGAGATCGAATGTGCCAGTGGCGTTATACAACCAGATGATTCCGACAAGCATCAGGATCGAGCCGGCCATGGTGTAGAGCACGAACTTTACGGCGGCATAGATGCGGCGCTCGTGACCCCATATCCCGATGAGGAATGCCATCGGGATCAGCATGATTTCCCAGAACAGGAAGAACAGGAACAGATCGAGCGAAAGGAACACTCCCACCACGCCCACTTCCAGCAGAAGCAGCATCACGTGGAATTCCTTGATGCGGTGATGCACGCCGTGCCACGACGCCAACACACAGATCGGCGTAAGGAACGTGGTCAACATCACCAAGAAAAGGCTGATGCCATCCACGCCCAGGTGGTAGTTGATCGGCGGCGAGGATATCCAATGGCCAAATTCCTCGAGTGAGTAACCGGCTTGCCCGATGGGTACTGCCCGCAGCAGTAACAACGAAAACAGGAACTCGACAGTGGAAACCACGAACGACAAGCGGCGAATCCACAACTCGTCGTCGCTACGCAAGAACAAAAGTGCGAGCGCTCCGAACGCAGGGAAGAAGATCACAACGGTGAGGAGGTGTCCGCTAAAAGCGATCATTAGCGCACCCCCCCAACCAACACCGGATGAAGAATCGGCCAAAAGATGATCGCAAGGACCACAATCGCCCCGACCAGGACCCACACTGCATAACTTCGCGTATTGCCGGACTGTGTGTGCCGGACGGTGTCGCCGACGGCAGTTGCTCCGCTGGCGATGCCGTTCACGGTGCCGTCGATCACGCCAACATCCACAACCTTCCAGAAAAGGTTCCGCGAAAGCCACATCAGCGGCCCAATCACAACGGTCTGATAGAGCTCGTCAACGTAGTATTTGTTGTAGAGGACCTTGTATGCGCCGGCGAGCGCAGGGCGCTTCGCGCCTTTGGTGTACATCCGCCAGGCAACAATCAATCCAACAAGCGCCGCCGCAACCGCCACCCCTGACAGAATCATCTCGAGAGAGTGCGCTTCGGCGCCTTCCACCTTTTCGCCCCCAAACACCGGCGCCATGAACTCCGCGAAGTAATTCCGGCCGCCCCAGAGTGCGGGAGCGGCGACCCATCCGCCAACCAGCGAAAGCAACGCCAAAATCATCAGCGGCACGGTCATGTTCTTTGGCGATTCGTGCACATGGACCTTGCGCTCGTCATACCGCGGCTGGGTGCCGAATGTCAGCCAGATTAGCCGGAACATGTAAAACGAAGTGAAAATTGCGGCGAGAAGCCCGACGCCGTACAACACTTTTCCGTTGAATTGGTAATTGAAAGCCGCGAAGAGAATCGCGTCCTTCGAAAAGAATCCCGCAAACGGAATGAACCCTGCAATGGCGATCGTTCCCGTCAGCATGCACCAGAACGTGACCTTGATCTTGGAAGCCAGCCCGCCCATTCCCCACATGTCCTGCTCGCCGCCGATCGCATGGATCACGCTGCCGGCCGAAAGGAAAAGGAGCGCCTTGAAGAAGGAGTGTGTCATCAAATGGAAAATGCCTGCGCCGAACGCGCCGACGCCGCAGGCAAGGAACATGTAGCCCAGTTGGCTGACCGTGGAATACGCGAGAACACGTTTGATGTCCGATTGCACCAAGCCAATGGTTGCGGCAAAAAACGCTGTTGCGCATCCCACAATTGCCACGACGGACATCGCGGTGAGCGAATGGGTGAAGAGCACGTTGGAGCGTGCGACTACATACACGCCAGCGGTCACCATCGTCGCCGCGTGGATCAAAGCGCTGACGGGTGTTGGGCCCTCCATCGCGTCCGGCAGCCAGACGTACAGCGGAATCTGCGCGGACTTACCTGTGGCGCCCATGAAGAGCAGAAGGCAAGTCACCGTCATGATTCCAAACGTTCCGATGGGCTCGACCCCAACGTTTCCGTTCGTGACCGTATCGAATATGGTCTGGAAGTCGAGAGAGTGATACGAACGGAAGAGCAGAAACATTCCCAACATGAAGCCGAAGTCGCCGATGCGGTTCACGATGAAGGCTTTCTTGCCCGCGTCGGATGCCGATTGCCTCAGGAAATAGAAGCCGATGAGCAAGTAGCTGCAGAGACCGACGCCCTCCCAGCCGACGAAGAGAAAAGCAAAATTCGCGGCCAGAACCAGAATCAGCATGAAGAACATGAACAGATTCAGGTAGGAGAAGAAGCGGTAGTAGCCGCCCTCATGCGCCATGTATCCCGTGGAGTAAATGTGAATCAGGAAGCCGACGCCCGTCACCACCAGCACCATGACCACCGTAAGCTGGTCGAACTGCAGGTCAAAGCCCGCGCGGAAATTCCCGGCTACAATCCAATCGAAAAAGGGCTTCACAAAGGCATGGTGACGCGTTTCGTAATAGCCGTGGAATTCGCGTACCGCTTCCAGCGCGCAAGCGAAGGAAAGCCCCGTAGAACCGAGCGCGATAATGTTGACAATTTTGTTCGGCCATTTTGAACCGAGAAGGCCATTGATCGCCGAGCCCAGTAGCGGCAGGAGCGGAATAATCCACAGGTAGTCGAGTATCGGATGCGCAGGTGTCGGCATTAGAGTTTGAGTAGATCCACGCGCTCAACGTTGAGCGAACGACGGTTGCGCGACGTAAGAATGATGATGCCCAGACCCACGGCCGCTTCCGCAGCCGCCACCACAATCACAAACAAGACAAAGACTTCACCATCCGCCTTGTGAAGCGCTTGACTGAATGCCACGAACGCCAAATTTACCGCGTTCAGCATCAACTCGATGGACATGAACAGCGTGATGATGTTTCGTTTGAAAACGAAGCCCACGATTCCCAGCCCGAAGAGAATCGCACTCAATAACAGGTAATGGCCTGTTGGGATCATGGTCAGCTCTCCCGCTGGGCCAGCACAATCGCGCCCAGAATCGCTACGAGGATCAGGAAAGAAGTCAGCTCAAACGGATAAACAAATTCGTTAAACAACAACAAGGAGAGTGTCTTTGTGGAGGTGAGAGCCCCGCTCGGCTCCGCCGCGGGCAAAGAACCGCTCGACCAGGCAATGGCAGCCGCGATGAAGCCGGTCGTGGCCACGGCCAGCGGAATCCCGGCGTAGGTCGCGAGCTTGGAAAAATTCGTGCGCTCTTCTTTGCCCGCGTTCAGGAGCATAATCACAAAAACAAAAAGGACCATAATCGCGCCGCCATAGACGATGATCTGCACCGCAGCGACAAATTCCGCCCCCATCAGGAGATAGAGCCCTGCGAGCGCAACCATCACCACAATCAACGAAAGCGCGCTATGGATCGGCTCGCGCTGCAAGATCAGGCTGATAGCTCCCAGCACCGCCAGCGCGGCAAGCACGAAAAAGATGATCAATGGCGCAGTCATCAGAGCTTTCCCCAAATCAAAATGGCGACGGCCGTGAGGACAACATTAGCAATGGAGACCGGAAGCAGGAATTTCCAGCCGAAACTCATAAGCTGGTCGTATCGGAACCGAGGTAAAGTGCCGCGCATCCAGATATAAACGAACAGGAAGGTAAACACTTTTGCGAGGAACCAGAATGGGCCTTGCACAATGTCATTGACCGTTGGCAATACGATTAGTGTGGCACCAAGGGCCGCGAGACCGATGCCCACTATTGGCAACAGGATTCGCCCGAACAGATTTTCGTAACGCATACCGTCAAAAATGACCCACAACCCGAACGGAATCAGCAGGACGGACGGCAAATAATGCGTGAAAGTCCAGGAAACCGGGAAGGGCGAAAGCCAACCCCCGAAGAAAAGCACTGTTGCGAGGCATGAGACTGTAATCATGCTGGTGTACTCAGCGATGAAGAACATTGCGAACTTCATGCTGGCATATTCGGTGTGGAATCCAGCGACAAGCTCGGATTCCGCTTCCGGCAGGTCGAACGGTACACGGTTAGTCTCTGCAATCGCCGCGATATAGAAGCACAAGAAGCCGACAATCTGCGGAAAAATATGCCAACTCACTAAGCCGCGTCCGGTACCTGCCTGATGCTCCACAATCTTCCGCAGGCTGAAATCGCCGGCAATCAGCAACACACCGACCACCGAAAGCGTCAGCGCCAACTCGTAGCTGATCATTTGCGCGGAGCTACGCAAGCCGCCAAGCAGCGAATACTTGCTGTTGGAAGCCCAGCCCGCAAGCGCAATTCCATAAACGCCCAACGCGGTAATCGCGAATAACACGAGCAAGCTGATATTCACATCCGCGATGCCGACATGCGTCTCATAGCCAAACACCTTGAAACGCTGGGGCCCAAACGGGATGACCGCGAGCGAAGTGAGCGCCAGCATCAGCGTAAGGAAAGGCGCGAGGAAGTACGCCACCTTATCCACGTTGGCGGGGAGTGGATCTTCCTTAAAGATGAACTTCACGCCATCGGCCAGCGGCTGCAGCAAGCCGTGCGGGCCAACGCGGTGCGGTCCCCAGCGAGCCTGAATGTGTGCGATGAGCTTACGCTCGATCCAGGTGAGATAGGCGTCCACCGTCAAGACGATCAGCACTAGAATGGCGATCTTGATGAGCGGAACGATGATAAACGCGTATTGAGTCAGGAATTCGTTCACGGCTCCGCCTCAGCCTCCGGCAAGGATTGCATCATCGTGCAGAAGCGGCCAAGCGTGCCGCTCGTGAAAAGGTTATTGTTGGCGGAGCGAATCAGTTGCAAAGGCACGTCATAAGGCGCGTGGCTATTCTTCGCGGACTCCAGTTTGGTTGGTTCGGCGCCGCCCGTCAACAGTCCCGCGGGCTGAACGTTGTAGCCCGGCACAACCTTGCGAATTTCCTCAAACACCGCCGCGGGGTTCTTGTAATGGAAGGCATTGCCGAGGCCCAGTTTTTCCAACTGGTGCGAAAGAATACGCAGCAGATCAAAGTCCGCGCGGGTGCCCATGACGTCGGCAGCATTGTGCAGCAACTGAATCTCGCCGGAAGTATTCGTGACGCTGCCTTCTTTTTCGTAAGCCGAGGAAGCAGGGAATACGATGTCCGCCTGCAGCGCGGTTTCGGTCAGAAACATTTCGTGGACAATCAGCAATTGCAATTTGCCCCGGCCGAAACCCGGCGTGCCGTAGTGCGCCAGTGGATTTGCGCCGACCACATAGAGCGCAGCAAGCTTGCCTGCTTGAGCCGCCTCCACCATTTCCGGTGCCGCGAGCCCAGGCTTTGCTGGCGGTTTCGCTCCCCAGTGTTTCTCGAGATTCGCCGCGACAGTGCGATCATCCAAATGTACGTAGCCGGGCAAATGATCGGGGAGCAAACCCATGTCCGCCGCGCCACGCGAGTTCGCGTAATCGCCCAGCGCCATGTACCGAACTCTGCCTTGCAGGTGCGAGCCGAAGGCAACGAGATGTCCGATTGCGGAGCCGCTAATCGATGACCCAAAGACGATCGCGACTTCCGGCTCTACCTCGAGCGCAGCCCTCAGCGCTTCGAGTTGTGCCAGCAGATTCTCTGTGAAGTGACCTTCTCCGGTGCCAAGCCAGCGAGCGACAGTTGCTTCCGGCGCTGGACCGAGAGCGATGGACTGCGTGGCCTTGCGCGAGAGCTTTGTTTCGCTCGCATTGACCAAAAACAGCTTTGTGCCGTTATGGCGAATGCCGGCGCGAATCTGCCAAGCCACGAGCGGGTTCTGGTTGGCCGCGTCGTTTCCAATTAGAAGCACGGCCCTGGACTGGTAAAGCTGGTCCATGGTGAGCATCGAGTCCGCGGCTCGATCGCCGAGCGTCTTGACCAATCCTGGGTAATCTGCCGTCCG
This sequence comes from Candidatus Limnocylindrales bacterium, assembly GCA_035623175.1. Lineage (GTDB taxonomy): Bacteria > Acidobacteriota > Terriglobia > Acidiferrales > UBA7541 > Acidiferrum. Next base: position 74,301 of record DASPTY010000214.1, read on the forward strand.
GTGATGATCGATGTTGTTGGTGCCGAACGTGGCGCGCGCCAACCGCTGCAGAAGATAGTTCTCCTCGTTCGAGGTGCGATTCGAACCGATGAAGCCGATCCCTTCCGGCCCATACGCGGTGTGAAGCTCTTTCAGTCGGGCTGCAGCAGCTTGCGCGGCCTGTTCCCAGGAAACTGGGTAGAGTTTTTCGCCCTTACGTAGGAGCGGCTGCTTGATTCGTTCCGGGTGCTTAACGAAATCGAAACCGAAACGCCCTTTCACGCACAGAAATTCCTTGTTGATTCCGGAGAGGTCGCGGTTATTGGCACGCAGGATTTCATGATTCCGGACGCTGAGCGTGGTCTTGCAGCCGTTCGAGCAATGTGTGCAAATCGTGGAGACATACTCCATCTCCCACGGCCGCGTCTTGTAGCGGTACGCGCCGCTGGTCAAGGCGCCCACGGGACAAATATCAATGCACATGCCGCATTCTTCGCAATCGAGATGATCGCCGCCATTGGGAATGATTATGGAGTTCGCACCACGCATTCCGACCCCGAGCGCCTTGACGTCCATGCCTTCGTCGCAAACGCGCACACAACGAAAGCAAAGAATGCAGCGCGGCGCGTCGTAATAGACGAGGTCCGACCACTTTTCCTCAGGGCGATGGAGTTTTTCTTCGACGAAGCGGCTGGTGTCCGCGCCGTAGCGAAAGGTCATGTCCTGAAGTTCGCACTCGCCGCCTTTATCACAAACGGGGCAATCGAGCGGGTGATTCGTCAGGAGAAATTCCAGCATGAACTTACGGGCGTTGCGCACCTGCTCGGTGTTGGTGCGGACTACCATCCCTTCTGTTGCCACTAAAGTGCATGCGGTTTGCAGCTTTGGCGCTTTCTCGACCTCGACCAAACACATGCGGCACGCCGCCTGCAAGGAAAGCCCCGGATAGTAACAGAACGAAGGAACTTCGATCCCCAGCCGCCGCGTCGCTTCGATGACAAGCGTGCCGGCGGGCACCTGGACCTCGCGATCATCAATTTTGAACTTAATCAATTTCGTTTCTGCCATGGGTCCTTACCGCAAACCAACCAGGGCTTCGGCGGATTTATACGCGCACTTGCCCTGCAAGTGATCCTCAAACTCGTTCCGGAATTTCGCAACGATGCTGATCGTCGGCATCGCCGCCGCATCGCCGAGTGGGCAGAACGTGCGCCCCAACATGTTCTTAGCGAGTTCCCCGACCATGTCGATGTCTTGGGGACGTCCCAGTCCGGCGTGGAAGCGGTCCAGAATCTTGCGCAGCCACGCGGTTCCTTCTCGGCAGGGGATGCACCAGCCACACGATTCATGAGCGTAGAAGTGCATGATGCGGCGCGCCATGTCGACCATGCAGGTGTCTTCGTCGATCACCACCATGCCCCCGGAGCCCAGCATGGATCCTGCCTTGGCGATGGTGTCGTAATCCATCGCGACATCAGTCTCGTCTGCCCTGAAGACCGGACAGGAACTCCCGCCGGGAATCACCGCTTTCAGTTTCTTGCCGCCTCGAATGCCGCCTGCAACTTCCTCGATGAACTTCTTCATGTTCATACCGAGAGGAATCTCGTAAATTCCCGGCTTGTTGACGTGGCCGGAAACGCAGAGCAGGCGTGTGCCGCCGTTTCTCGGCGTACCGCGGTTGGCGTAGGCTTCGCCACCTTCGAGAATGATGGAAGGGACAGCGCTCAGCGTTTCGACGTTGTTGATGATCGTGGGGCAGCCGTACAAGCCAACTACCGCGGGGAAGGGGGGCTTGATGCGCGGGTTGCCGCGCTTGCCTTCCAATGATTCCATCAGCGCGGATTCTTCACCGCATTCGTAAGCGCCCGCGCCCGTGTGGATTAACAAATCAAAATCGAAGCCGGACCCGAGAATGTTCTGCCCGAGATACCCACGTGAATATGCTTCTGCAATCGCCGCGTCGACAATGTCCAGGACGTAGCGATATTCGCCGCGAATGTAAATGAACCCACGATGCGCGTTGATGGCGCGTCCGGCAATGACGATGCCCTCAATCAACTGGTGAGGATCCATCTCCATCAGCGGGCGGTCCTTGCAGGTGCCCGGTTCCGACTCGTCGGCATTGCAGATGACGTATTTGGGTTTCGGCGAATCCTTGGGCACGAACGACCACTTCATCCCGGCAGGGAATCCCGCGCCGCCACGCCCGCGAAGATTGGATTTCTTCACCTCGTCAATGATCTGGTCCGGCGTCATATCCTTGAGGGCTTTTTCGAGGGCCTGGTAAGCGCCAAGCTGCAGGGCAACGTCAATCTTGTGGGAATCCTTGATCCCCCACCGCTTGCTGATGAGAGGAGTTTCGAGCTTATTGCGCTCATGAAGGGCGCCGGTAATGACAGGCACCGGTTCGGGCCGCTTTCCCTTATCCAGGTCTTCGATGATGCGATCCAGGATGCGTGTGTTCACGTTTTCGTAAAAGTCGTAGTTCACCTGTATTGCAGGGGCACCGGTGCAAGCGCCAATACATTCCACTTCTTCCAGGGAAAACATCCCGTCCTGTGTGGTTTCCTTGTTTCCAACCTCCAAGCGTTTCTTGGCATGCTCCAGCAGCTCGTTTCCGCCACGCAACATACACGCCACGTTCGTACATATCTGCACGTGGTGCCTGCCCATGGGTTTGCGCCGCAGCATCGAGTAAAACGCAAGAGTTTCTTCGACCGCCACGGTCCTCAGATCCAGCCGCCGCGCGATCTCTTCGATCATCTCGTCCGTCAGATGACCGTATTCGTCTTGCGCATACATCATCATCGGGATGAGAGCGCTTCGCTTGAGCGGATAGCGGTTTTGCAACTGCTCGAATTTCGCGGCGAGCTTCAGCGAGAGTTCCATAGGCCCTTACCTGTCCACCTCTCCCAGGACGATATCAATGGTGCCGATGCAGGCGACAGTATCGGCTATGAGCTGGCCCTCGATCATCTTCGGCAATGCCTGCAGATTGATGAACGACGGGGACCGGAAGTGGACACGCAATGGTTTCGGCGAGCCATCACTGGCAATAAAACAACCCAGCTCCCCGCGCGGCGACTCCACTGCAACAAATGCTTCTCCCGGCGGCGGAGAGAAACCTTCTGTGAAGATCTTGAAATGGTAAATCAGCGCCTCCATTTCGGTCTTCATTTTTTCCCGCTGCGGGGGAACGATGCCGGGCGCCTCGGCCTTGATAGGGCCGTCGTCGGTGATTTTGTCCATGGCCTGGCGGACAATCTTCAAGCTTTCGCGCATTTCCGCGACGCGCACAAGATACCGCGCATAGCAATCTGATTCTGTACGGGTGGGCACGTTGAATTCGAATTCCTCGTAAGAGGAGTACGGAAAAACCTTGCGGTTGTCGTAGCCGACCCCCGAGGCGCGTAATCCTGGTCCGGTCGTGCTCATCGCCACGAGCGTTTCCGGGGAGAGATAGCCCACGCCCTTCAGGCGGCCCTGCCAGATGCGGTTTTCGGTGAGCAGGGCTTCGTATTCGTTGATACGGGCCGGCATCATGTCCAGGAACCGCTTCACCTGTGCGCGCCACCCGGCGGGAGGTTGGAGTGCCACGCCGCCAATACGGATGTAGCTGGTCATCATCCTCTGGCCGGAAAAACGCTCGAAAATCTTCAGGATTTCTTCGCGCTCTCGGAAGCAATACAGCAGGACGGACATGGCGCCCATGTCGATGGCGTGGGTGCCCAGCCAAACCAAGTGAGAGGAAATGCGCTGCAGCTCTACGAGCATCACGCGAATGTGCTGCGCGCGTTTCGGAACTTCCAATCCAAGGAGCTTCTCCACCGCGAGGCAGTAGGCCAGGTTATTCCCAAGCGGATTCAAGTAATCCATGCGATCGGTGAGCGTGATCGCCTGCGAATAGGTCTTATCCTCGCAGCTCTTTTCAATGCCCGTATGCAGGTAGCCGATGTCTGGAACCGCGGTGACGACATTCTCGCCGTCCAACTCCAACAGGACCCGCAGCACGCCGTGCGTGGACGGGTGCTGTGGCCCCATGTTGAGGACCATCGTCTTCGTGGTGCCGACTGCCGTCTCAACCGTGGTCATAGTTCGCGGTCCGTAAGCCGGAATCTAGCGCTTGCCCTCCGTCGGGAAATCCCGGCGTAGCGGGGCACCTTCAAACCCATCGGGCAGAAGGATGCGCCGCAAATCGGGGTGCCCTTCAAAACGAACGCCAAACAGGTCGAAGATTTCGCGCTCTAGCCAATTGGCGCCCGGCCAGACGGAGACGAGCGAATCAACCACCCCGTGCTGGGCGCTTACGCTGGTGCGCAGGCGGATGCGTTCGCGCCGGGGAATCGAGACCAACTGATAGTTGAGCTCGAAGCGCGGTTCCAGCGGGTAACGGTCGACGCAGGTGGCGTCGCTCAAGAGATTGAAGTTGAGTGCCGGATTGTCCTTGCACTGCTGCGCAGTGGCAACCAGCAACTCGCGCGGAACAACAATCGTGGTCTCCCCCCGATACTCAACGACTTGGGCGACCGCCTGGGGGTTCCAGGCACAAAGCTGTTCGACTACAGCATTAGCGTTGGCAGTGTCGAGCGGCGTCACGAAATCGAGATCCTCAAGGGCTTAGGCCGGCTTTACTTCTGCGATTTATGCCAGTCGAGCGCGCCCTTCTTCCAAAGATAGATGTATCCGACCAACAGGATGGCCACATAGAACATCATCTCTATGAAGCCGAACCATTTTGTTTCTATGTTTCGAGCCAAGTCCTTGAAAATGTATGCCCAGGGGTACAGGAAGATGGCTTCGACGTCGAACAGGATGAAAACCATGGCCACAAGGTAGAACTTTACCGAAAAGGGCTCGCGGGCATCGCCCGTAGGGGTTATGCCGCACTCGTACGGTTGCTGTTTTGACTTGTTTGGCCGCCGCCAACCGATGAAGGAGGAGATCAGGAGGAGGGCACCTGCAAGAAAAGCCACGACAATGCCGTGTATCAGTAAGGGAACGTACGCTTGAAGGCCGGAGGGGGTCATGGTCAAAGGGTTATAATAACGAGTGAGACGCCACCCGGTCAACGTGCCGGATCACGAGTCCCGCCGGATCAGCGCGAAGGAAGTCTCAGACACAAGCAGTAGTTCGACCGGAAGCGGGTAGACGGCAATGGTCTTCGGCCACAACACCAACCTCAAGTTTGGCAACGTTACCTTTCACATTCAAACTGAGGACACTGGGGAAACTCACGCACTGATCGATACGATTGTTTATTACCAGGGCCGTGTCATGCACCGCCGAACGAATAACTACTTCGACTTGCTGCCCTTGAACGAGGACCGCGAGCAAGCATTGAAGCTCCGTCTTGATGAACAACATCACAGAGTAATCGACGAGATTCGCTCGGGAGAGTTGCAATTGCCAATTCCCTCCGTGGCCGCGAAAGCGCTGACTGCCGGAACTGCGGAGTCCCGACAGGTGCCGCCAGAGGCCGCAAGTGAGCAGCCTAAGCTCGTGCTGGAGCTGGTCAACCCGAAATCGTGGCTGAGCGGGCGCCAGGCGAAATTGCGGGTGGCCGTGCGCGAAAATGGCGCAGTTCCAGTTAAGGGTGCGCTCGTCAGGGTGGAAATTGAGGGTGGTGAGAGCGGAATGGGCTATGTTGGGGAGACCGGCAATGACGGGCAAGTGGAGATCCAGTTTGAAATGCCACGAATCACCAGCCCGGAGGCGGCGCTGATGATTCAAGCGGAGGATCACGGAGTGCAAGGGCATCTACGCTTTGCATTGCGCGCCAAGCCCCGCGTGCCTTCCGTGTGAAGGGCGTTCATGGAGAAGGGAATCACAATTCAGGTAAATGGAGAGCGCAAGAAAGCGGCTGCCGGCACGACGGTGGCTGGATTGCTGGCGCAACTCGGCTTGAATGCCGGGCGCGTGGCGGTTGAGCACAATCTCCAGATCCTGCCGAAGAATAGATGGGAAGAGACTGCAATCGCTGAGGGAGACAGGTTCGAGATTGTGCAGTTTGTCGGAGGAGGATGAACGACACAGGAACCAGAGAATCAACGGTGCAAGGACAAAAAGAGGTAGCTAGGTAGGGAAGCCCGGAGGTAGAAGATTCGTTCAATTTACATCAATGCACCGGGTTTTCTTTTTGCTTCATTACTTCTTCTCTATTAGAGACCTTCGATCAGGTGCCCCATCTTGCGCTTTTTTGTTTGCAGATAAGCCCGCGACGTCTTGGAGATGCGCGGTAGACAAGGAACTCGTTCGACAACATGCACGCCGGCGGATTCCAACTGTTGGACCTTGTCGGGATTGTTCGAGAGCAGGCGGATTCGGGTGGCGCCCAGTTTTTTCAGGATTTTTGCGGGGAACTCGTACTCGCGCGCATCGGCAGCGAACCCCAGCGATTCATTGGCCTCCACCGTGTCCATGCCCCCATCCTGTAGCTCGTAAGCGCGGAGCTTGTTCATCAAACCAATTCCGCGTCCTTCCTGTGGCAGGTAGAGCAGAACTCCCGACGGCGCGCGCCCGATCTTCTCTAACGAGAGCTCAAGCTGCGCCCGGCAGTCACAGCGAAGGGAAGTGAGGACGTCCCCCGTCAGACACTGTGAATGCACGCGGACCAGGGGGGCGATTCGCCCATGCAAATTCCCTCGCACGAGCGCAACAGCTTCTTCATGGGGCCCGCCCCCCTCGAATCCGTAAATGGTGAAGCGCCCATAACGTGTGGGTAGGGCAGCTCGGGCGATGAGCCGAGGATTGCCACGAGAATTTCGCCTTATGTTCTTGAAGGAAGTTTTCCGCGCCATGGCTGATTTTCAGTATAGCAGGCAGAGGAATTCCGCAATGTGACGGTGCTGTCGAATCCAGGTGCAGGCAGCGCGAGGATTTCTTTACAATAGTGCCGGGTCTGGCTGGCGCAGGCAAATCACGCGCAACAAACATGGATACGACGCTTAGAATCCAGGAACTGCTGTTCACGCTACTTCTGAAGGTGGGCGTGGCGTCGTCCATCGCCGCACTCCTCGCACGGTGGAACACCTTCCGCCGGGTGCTCTTCACCGAGGAGCGCGATGCAGATCAGAAGCTGAAACTCATGCTATTCCTGGTACCGCCACTGATCGTCGGCGTGCTTTTGCGCTTGCTGAGCCCCGCGTACCGATTCGCCGATTTGTCGCTTGAGGGTGCGTTCATGATGGGGCTTCTCGGCGGCCGCGTGGTGGGCCCGATTGGCGGGGCGATTATCACGGTTCCAGCGCTAATGGCACACGAGTGGCTGGCGATGCCCGTAGCGTCTGCAGCGGGATTGCTGGGTGGGCTCATCCGGCAATTGATACCGGACAAGGAAGACTTGTGGAATTTCGGACCGTTCACTTTCTTGAACATTCCGAAAGCCATCATGCGCATGGCGAGCAGGGCGGAGATTATGTGGGAAATGCTGCCGCTGATGACCTGCGTCGGGTTGGAGGTTGGTCGTGTTGCGCTGGTGATCGCGACCAAACCGAAGTGGCTCTTCACGATCGATCCGCACTGGAATTGGCGTTTGTGCCTGGTGGTGCTGGGGACATTGATGTCGGTCGCGGCTCCTCTCAAAATCTGGAACAACACGCGCATCGAAATGAACCTGGAGCGGCACCAGCAACTGCTGCTGCGCGCGCGCATGGATGCGCTCTCTAGCCAGATCAATCCGCACTTTCTCTTCAATACGCTGAACACGGTAACAGCGCTCATCCGCGTGGATCCGGATACAGCGCGCGACGTCGTGCTGAAGTTAAGCAACATCTTGAGACGCCTGTTGCGCAAGCATGAGACCTTTATAACCTTGCGTGAGGAACTCTCCTTCATTGACGACTACTTGGATATCGAAGTGGCGCGGTTCGGGGAAGACAAACTCGATATTGTCAAGGAGATTGACGACAACACTCTCGAGACTTTTATTCCCAGCATGCTCCTGCAACCAATCGTCGAGAACAGCCTGAAACACGGCCTTGCACCGAAACTCGAGGGCGGCCGGATTTGCCTGCGGACCTCCAATTGCGACGGGCGGCTGCACATCGAAATCGAAGATAACGGACTGGGCATTTCGGAGGAAAAGTTGCCCCACGTATACGTGGAAGGAATCGGGCTGAGCAACGTGCGAGAGCGGCTTAGGGTGCTGTATGGAGCGGATTTCAATTTGGACATTGAAAGCCGCGAAGGGCAGGGAACTACCATCAAGATTGATGTGCCGGAACTCGTGCCGGCGATACCGGAAGTCAGCCTATTTTAGGAATTGGGAATAGGTAAGAAGCAAAAAAGCAAGGAACCGGCGGATATCCCAAGCAATAAAGGCGCAAAAGAAAAGTCTTGACAAGCGCGCGTTTATTCAGTATAGTCTGTCTATACTGAAATGAACGCAACTACAGTAGCTACGGCAGAGAGAGGCGGACAGGCCACCAACCGCCCTGCTGAAACCCTCCGCATCGTTATCCCGGGTGGGGAAGGACATCTCGGCAGACTGCTTTCCCGGCACCTCAACGGCTTGGGCCACGACGTGACAACTCTGACTCGCGATCCTCATGGCGACGGTGACGCGGCGTGGAACCGCGTGGGTTGGGACGGCCAGAACCTGGGCGAGTGGGTTGGTGCGTTGTCAGGCGCGGACGTTCTGATCAACCTGGTCGGGCGGAGCGTGGATTGCCGCTACAATGCCAGGAACCGGCGGCAAATCTTGCAATCGCGACTGCAATCGACCGCACTTCTGGGGCAAGCCATCCGAGGTCTGGGGCGACCTCCGCGTCTCTGGTTGAACGCCAGTACGGCGACCGTCTACAGGCACTCCCTCGATCGGGGCATGGACGAATTCACTGGCGAGCTTGGAGGCAACGAGCCGGATGCGCCTGTTTCTTGGGCGTTCAGTGTCGAAGTGGCAAAGGAATGGGAGAAGGCTTTTTTCGGTGTTCCGACGCCACGCACACGGAAAGTTGCCATGCGCGCGGCCATGGTGATGAGTCTGGAGCCGGACGGCATCTTTGAGGTGCTTTTGCGGCTGACGCGCATGGGGCTCGGCGGCATGTGGGGTTCCGGGCGCCAGTACATGTCTTGGATTCACGAAGTGGATTTCTGCCGGAGCGTGGAATTCCTGATCGAACACGAAGGAATATTGGGCGCGGTGAATCTGGCGGGGCCGAGTCCTGTCACAAATGACGAGTTCCTGTTCGTGTTGCGCGATGCCTGGGGAATCGATTACGGTCTGCCACTGCGAGAGTGGATGTTGAGCGTCGGAGCGTTATTGCTTCGCACTGAAACGGAACTTTTGTTCAAGAGCAGGCGGGCTTTTCCTGGAGTCTTGCTGCGGCAAGGATTTGAGTTTTCGTTTCCCGAATGGCCGCAAGCGGCATTGGATTTGGTGGAACGATGGAGAGCGAAGTACTTGGGAGGGGACGATTGAGCGAAGAAATGAAATCACCACAAACGGGGCTGACTCCGGTAGCACAGAAGTTCATTCTGCACTGGGGCGAAATGGGCACGAGGTGGGGCATCAACCGAACCGTGGCGCAGGTCCACGCACTGCTGTTTCTTTCGCCCAAGCCTGTGCCGGCGGATGGAATTTCCGAAACGCTGGCAGTGGCGCGGTCGAATGTCAGCACGAGCTTGCGCGAGTTGCAAGCCTGGGGCATCGTGCGCGTTGTGCATGTGCTGGGGGACCGGCGAGACCATTTCGAAACGACTAAGGACGTGTGGGAAATTTTTCGGACCGTTTCCGAGGAGCGCAAGCGGCGGGAAATAGACCCCACGCTTCGCGTGCTGGGCGAATGCGTGCAGGAGTTGAAGGCGAGCACGCAAGGTGACGCGTACACGCGGGAACGGCTCGAGAGCATGTTGGAGTTTTTGGCCACGATGACCGGCCTTTTTGAGGAGATTCTGCGAATGCCGGTGGGCGCGTTGAAAGGGGTCAGCAAGTTGCGTGGCAAGGTGATCACATTGCTTGGGAGCGAGAAAAAAGTCGCCAACCGTTAGGTGTGACTGTAAGCAAACAGCTGTTGGTCTTTTGGCAGTGACTCATTCGGGTTGCTCCCCGGTAACAGCTAGTGGCTGATGGCTGAAAACAGAATTTCGCAGGGAAGATGAGGTACCAGCATGATTTCGCTGGCGAGCGAATACACAGACGGGAAGGGAAGGCACGCACGAGGCTGGCTTTTCTTTGACGCCGATTGCGGGTTCTGCACGCGATTTGCGCGTCGGGTCGCTCCAATCCTGAAACGCCGCGGGCTGGCGGTTGCTCCGCTGCAGGATCCGCGGGTCGGCGCGTTGCTGGCCATGAGTCGAGAGGAGCTGTTGCGCGAACTCCGGTTTCTGCTGTCAGATGGCGCGCAGTATGGCGGGGCAGACGCGGTGATTGCTGTGGCACACGAAATTTGGTGGGCGCGTCCTCTGGTGTGGTTCGCGATGATTCCGAAAATGAAAGACGTGCTCCACACAGGTTATGGCTGGATTGCTGGGCAAAGGAGCTGCGCAGCGGTGAGCCGAGCGGAGCCCGAAGTTTCTCGCAGGTAGTGGAAACTACTGCAAGTCCGAAGAGAAAGGCACGGGTGTGCAAACATGAGCGAAAGCCAACTGTGGTCTTTTTCAGGAAGAACAAGCAGGTCGAGATATTTTCTCATTGGTGTCATAGCGTTTCTTCTTAAGTCCAACATTGACCGCATAATCGCGACTTATTTCTTTCACCATCGCTGGGGCGTTTTGAATTATTGGTTTCCTTTTCCCGGCGTAAGCAGTCCTTGGCAGTTGAAGGGGGCAGAAGCCAACTTGAGTCTTACGCTCCTGGCGGCGAGTTTGCCATTTATCTGGCTTGGAGTCGCGCAGACGGTGCGCCGCTTGAGAGACTGCGAGCAGCCGCTCTGGCTCAGCGTGATGTTCTTCATTCCCTTCGCGAATTTGCTGTTCTTTGGCGTGCTTTGTTGCTGGCCTTCGGAGGAAGGATCGCAACAACTGAGAACAGGCACTAGCATCGAAGCAAGGTCCGCAGGTTTCTGGCACAGGGTTTCGGATCCGGAGCAGTTGGCTGCGGCGATCCTGGCGACGATAGCGGCGTCGGTGGTTGGGTTCTTGTTGGTTTTGCTGGGAACGCAGTTCCAAGGCAACTACGGTTGGAGCTTGTTCTTGGCCGTGCCGTTTTGTCTGGGACTCTTTTCTGTGCTGATCCTTAGTTACCGAGCACCGCGTACGATGGGTGAATGCTTGATGGTCAGCATTGCGCCAGTTGTGTTGATTGGCCTTGCGTTGCTGCTGCTAGCGTTCGAAGGTGTCATTTGCATCCTCATGGCTGCCCCGCTTGCGCTGGGCATTTCAGCAATCGCTGGAGTGGTGGGCTATTGGATACAAGTGACCCGGTGGAGCGGGCGACCAATAACAATGGGAATTGTTTTGGTCATGATGCCCTTCGTCATGGGGGTCGACAAGAAAGTTCAGGGAGAGCCGCCCCTGCTCGTCGTGCACAGCTCGATTGATATTGAAGCGCCGCCCGAAGTCGTTTGGGGGAAAGTAGTAACCATCACGGAAATCCCCGAGCCACGTGGATGGCTCTTCCACACCGGAATTGCTTATCCCTTGCGGGCGACGATGATTGGGACGGGAGTAGGCGCAGTGCGGAGGTGCCAATTCACCACTGGCGCGTTCGTCGAGCCGATTCAGGTGTGGGATGCGCCGCGACTGCTGCGATTCGGCGTGACCGAAAATCCCGCGCCCCTGGAGGAATTGACGCCCTACCACCACATCGAACCGCCCCATCTGAAGGGCTATTTCGTTTCGCACGAGGGGCAGTTCGAACTGACACGCTTGTGGGGGAACCGGACGAGGCTGACTGGAACTACCTGGTACACGGACCGAATCTGGCCGTCGGCGTATTGGCAGCTATGGTCGGACTACATCGTGCATCGCATCCACATGCGAGTTCTGCGGCACATCCAGATCGAAGCGGAAAGCGCTTCACGCGCGGGCAACCATTGACCCGGCGAGCACCTGCTCGTAATAGCGCTCGTACATGGGGATGACGTCGTTGGCGCAGAACTTCCTGCGCGCGTGTTTGCGGGCGAGCTGGCCCATTTCGCGGCCGCGATCCGAGCGAGAGAGCAGGTCAATCGCGTGCTCCGCCGCCAATTTCACGTCGCCCGGCTCGACGAGATAACCATCCACGCCATCCTCGATGACCTCGGGAACGCCGCCGGCGTTCGTGGCGATAACCGGGACTTCGCAAGCCATGGCCTCGAGCGCCGCAAGACCGAAGGATTCAAGCTGGGAAGGCAAGAGGAACAAATCGGCCTGCCCCAACTTCTCCCGGATGCCATTCTGTTTTCCAAGGAAGAGAACGTCCTTTTCCACGCCACGATTGCGAGCCAGCGCTTCGGCCGGCGTGCGATCCGGGCCATCTCCAATCATGATAAGTTTGGCGGACATCCTTTCGCGAACGAGAGAAAAAATTTCGATAGCATCGAGAATGCGCTTCACCGGGCGGAAATTCGAAAGGTGCATGAGAATCGGTTCACCATCGGGCGCCCACTCGGCTCGCAACTGCGGGTCGGGCTTGCGACAGTACAAATCGCAGTTGACGAAGTTCGGTATCACCTCGATGGGGCGCTTGATGCCAAATTCTTCCAGCGTGCGCCGGTACAAATAACGCGAGATCGAGGTGACGCCATCACTCTGTTCAATGGAATAGCGCGTGATGGGGAGGAAACTGGGATTGTTCCCCACCAAAGTAATGTCCGTGCCGTGCAGCGTGGTAATGAAAGGCAGCCGTCGCGGCGCAGCCATCTGGCGAGCCAACAAGGCGCTGACCGAATGGGGGATGGCGTAGTGAACGTGGAGGATGTCAAGAGACTCCGCCTCGAAGACTTCCTGCATCTTGACGGCGAGTGACAGCGTGTAAGGCGAGTGGTCAAACAGGGGATAAGAAACGACCTCGGCCTGGTGAAAATGGACACGCGGATCGTTGGGATTCATACGGATGGGAGGCGCGTAGGTGATGAAATGGACGTCGTGTCCATGCGCCGCCAGTTCCTGACCGAGTTCGGTGGCAACTACTCCTGATCCGCCGTACGTGGGGTAGCCGGTGATTCCGATGCGCATAGTGGCCCTCAATCGAAGTGCGCGCCGCAACCTAGTGAGTGAGCCTTGCTTGCGGGGTAGCAAGCCTGGATGCTAGAGTCGCGCGGACCGTGGGCGGAAGTGCTTGCCCGCGAAATGTTACACCGATTAGACGCTAAGGTGGGGTAGAAGGTGACACGGCTCAAACGGAAAGTGGCCATTGTGACTGGCGGAGGAACAGGCCTGGGCCAGGCGATTGCCTTGTCGTTTGGAGGGGGTAAGAAGAAGATGGCCCGCAGGATGACGAAGGAGGAGCAACGAGTGACGGAACTCGTTCGGCTCCGGATGAGGGAAAGCAAGGCGACGGAGCTGTTGGGTTTTGACGTGGAGAGCGTCCACGATGGCCGCGCAATCTTCCGGCTCGACGTCCGACCGACACACAAGCAGATTCATGGTGTCGTGCACGGGGGGATACTAGCGGCGCTGGCGGATACGGCAGCGGCAATCGCGGCGTACACGACTGTGCCACGCGGAGTGGAGCTGGCCACGCTCGAGCTGAAAATCAACTACCTCGAGCCTGTACCCGGAGGGAGAGTGAAAGCAGACGCCCGGGTTCTGCGGTCGGGCGGCAATTTTGTCGTGACCGAATGCGATATTTTCAACGAGACCGGTGCGTTGGCCGCAAAATCCATTCTGACGTTCTCGCGGACGACTATACACAGGCAGAAGAAATGAGGGTTATTCGTCGCCCTGGGAAGAGTCTTCGCCTTCTTTGTGGACGTAGCGGATGTGGCGCTTGAAAATCATCAAGTTGGGCGCTCCCTCGCGCGTGAGCTTAATGCAATCGCGGTCGTACCACTCGATGATGCCGCGAAGGGTCTCACCGGACTCCATGACGATAGTCATGGAAGTACGGCTTTGCATCTGTTTCACCCAGTAGAAGTTCTCCGCGTGCGTGACTTCGGGGGGCGCGGGTTTCTTGCTGGGTACCGGGCCATTGTGTTGGGGTCTGGGAGGAACGGGCTCCTTGACGTCCGCGAAGCTGGGACGGAACATGCGGCGATTTACCATGACTGCTCCTTGAATAAGTCGGGGTTGTTCATACCCTTAGATGCATAGGGTATAGCCGGGGTTTCGCCCATTATGACGGACAAGGAGGCGAAAAGGGAGAAAAATTCTCCTTCCTGCCCCGCTCTTATTTCTGGAGGGAAAAGAGAGAAGCCGCGACAGAGTCCAAGCCGAGTTGACGATTCAAATTGCGGCGCGAGCCGGCTGCGAGGGTATCAATTCCTTCGATAGCTCGGTTCACCCAGGTAGTACTGACCGAGCTAGCGATCTGTTCCAACTCTTCAGCAATGTGTGGATTTCGAAGCAGGGGCGACCGGACGCCAGCCGTCAGCTCCAGAAGGTCCGAGAGCAATCCATAGAAAATGGACAGCAAGTCCTCAAATGAAGACTCGCGATCCTTGGCGAGAGCAGAAGTGTCGGCAAAAAGCTGTGATAAGCCTTGTCCATGGGCCGTGCGCCCTAGGATCCGAAGAACTGCTTTCCGCTTTTCCACAGCCTCTTCTAGGTCCATCTCGAGGCCAAGGCCTGGCCTCCCTTCCGAGAGCTGGGCCGCCAATTGGAGCTCCGCAGGCTTCCGATCGGAATGCGCTCTGAGAATCGTTTCCACTTCAGCGACCGGCAGCGGGGCGAAATGGAATTGCATGCACCGGGAAACGATGGTGGGGAGCAAAGTGAATGGAGAAGGTGCAGTGAGAATCAAAGTTGCCGAGCCGGGAGGCTCTTCCAAGATTTTCAGAAAGACATTCGCGACATTCCAGTTCATGGTATCGGCCCCGTCCAGAATGAACACGCGGCGGCGGCCCATGGGTTGAAAATAAGCGGCGCGTTGAACGGCTCGCAACTGCCCGATGCGAAGCATTGGACGAGCAACTGGGCTCTTCAGTCGGACAGGATCAGGCACAAGAACCCAGACATCAGGATGGCTCTGCAAAATCAGAGGGGTGCGTTCGACGGTGGCTGCGTCGGCGCTTTCTCCTCGTTCAGCCAGACCTTGCTCGATCAATTTCTGCGGCTCGGCTAGCTGGGAAATTTGACGGCAAGGAGCACATTCGCCGCAGAAGTCGTCGGCGAGACGCTCGCAATTCGCGGCCTGGGCAAACATACGGGCGAAGGTGTACTTGCCCACGCCGCGCGGCCCGGTAAAGAGCAGAGAGTGGGGAACCCGCGAAATCCCCAGCGCCCCGCGGAGCGCGGAGACAATTTTCTGATTGCCAAGGAATTCTGAAAATCCCATGAATCAGCCTTTGACCGCTGCCTCCAGCACGGGCAGAACAGCAGAGAGCACTTCCGCCGCAATATCTTCGGGCATGCGCAGGGAAGTGCTGCGGGCATCGTAACACTGGACCGTGGCCCACGGGCGGCTGCGGGAAAGCATGTCGTACATTTCGGCGGCATCCTCGAGGTGGCGCAGGCTTTTCTCCTGGATATCATGGGTGGCGTGAGTGTAGTTGCGCTGCGATTTTGAGGCGATCAATTTTTGGGCCTGGTTTGGCGGAACGCGGAGGTAGAGAATGAGATCCTCGCGTGGGAGCCCATAGATCGAATATTCAAGGTACTCGATCCAGCGCAGAAATTCCGAGCGCTTCTCGGCGGCGGCGCGGGCGACTTGATGGGCCAGATTGGAACCCACATAACGGTCAATCAAGATAACCTTGCCTTCACTGAGAGCAGTCAGAAGGCGGGGTTTGGCTTCAAAGCGGTCGCCGGCATATAGCATCGCCGTGAAACGCGGATCAACGGTTTCGAGCGGGCCGAACTCGCCGTTAAGAAACTTACCCACCATGTGGCCAAACCAGGAATCGTATTGCGGGAACGCCGTGGCGTAGACCGAATAGCCCTTGGAGAGCAAGGAGTGTTCGAGTAGTTTTGCCTGTGTGTGTTTTCCGCTTCCATCGATTCCTTCGATGGCTATCAATGTTCCGTGAGTCGTCATTGGATTGTTCAGTGGTGGAAGGACCACTCGTGTACGCAAGTGTAACCGGATAGGGAGAGGCCTGCAAAGAGCGCATTACAACTTGTTGCCTTAAGGGCATGCCACCTTGAACCCTAGGAGCGTGTTAGGATTTTGATGCTGCCGGGATGAGATGGGTCAAACTTCCATAAGAGACAACCTGCTTCGTGTAAGGGGGCGTATTGCCGAGGCGGCGCAACGGGCGGGGAGAAATCCCGAAGAGATAACTTTGATTGGCGTCTCCAAGACACATCCGGCGGTGGCGATTCAAGAAGCCTTCAGTGCCGGCTTGCGCCATTTTGGCGAAAATCGCGTCCAGGAGTGGGAAGGAAAGAGGGCCGGCGTCGAGAACCTTGGGGCTACCTGGCACCTAGTCGGACACCTGCAGAGCAACAAGGCCGCGCGAGCGGCGAAGCTGTTTCACAGCATCGACTCCGTGGATGATTTTGCATTGGCGCAAAGGCTGGACCGTGCGCGTGCAGAATTGCCAGGCGAAACGCGATTGCGCATCTTGATTGAGGTTCATCTCGGCGGAGAAGAGACAAAGAGCGGGGCTGCCGAACCCGAACTGCCGGAATTGGCAGAGAAGCTGACGGGTCTCACTCGGCTGGACTTGGCGGGATTGATGTGCATCCCTCCGTTTCTCGAGGATACGGAACGCGTGCGGCCGTTCTTCGCGAAGATGAGGGAATTGAGACGACAGCTGGAAGCGCGAACAAATAAAAAACTCCTCGTTCTCTCGATGGGCATGTCGCACGACTTTGAAGTGGCAATCCTGGAAGGGGCGACAGAGGTACGCATAGGTACCGCGCTGTTCGGAAGCAGGGGAAACGCGCAGTGACACCGGATGCAGGAGACGGAGATACTTGGACGCAATGTGACGCCGAATACGACCGAGCGTGAGAGAGAATGAGTTTTCTGAAAATCACGGAAGATCAAGCACGGGGAACAGTGACACTGACCGTGAGAGTCCAGCCGCGAGCAAGCCGCGATGAAATTACGGGTGCGATCGATGGAACGCTGAAGGTTCGCCTGCGTGCTCCAGCGGTGGAGAACCGGGCCAACGAAGCTCTCATCCAGTTTCTGGCCGGCGTTTTGAAAACACCGAAATCCGCTGTTAGAATTCGAGGCGGAGCACGAAGCAGGATCAAGCACATTGAAATCTCTGGCGTGACGCGGCAACAGATCGAAACACTGCTGCGGACTGAGGCGTGAGCAAGACGCGGAAACGCAAAGGACCCGATTCCCATGAAGGTCGATATCTCGGAAATGCAAAAGGATTTGCGCGCGGCAAAAGTGGACGGCTGGCTGTTCTACGATTTTCGTGGGCGCGACCCCATTGCCCTTCGCATTTTGGACTTGCCCCCCAGTATGCGCACGCGGCGCTGGTATTACTTTGTTCCTTCCAAAGGCACGCCAAGGAAACTCGTGCACAAGATCGAGGCTGGATCGTTGGCGGCAGTGCCTGGTGACACGTTGTATTACGCGGGGCAGAAGGAGCTTCGCGACAATTTAAAGACAATGCTCAGCCGAGCCAAGAAAGTGGCCATGCAGTATTCGCCCAAGAACGCAATTCCGTATGTGGCCATGGTGGACGCCGGTACCGTCGAACTGGTCAAGAGTTTGGGACCCAAAGTCGTGACTTCGGCGGATTTGGTGCAGAAATACGAGGCATGCTGGAGCGAGGAGCAATTGCAATCGCATCAGGCGGCAGGAAGAGCAATTGATCGGATTGTCCGCGAAGCGTTTGAGTACGCGGCAAAGTGTGTGAGAGAAAAGCAGCCGTTGACCGAGTATGACTTGCAGCAGTGGATTCTCCGGAAGTTTGAAGAAGCCGAAATCACCACGGACGAAGGACCAGACATTGCGGTCAACGCCAACGCCAGTGACCCTCATTACGGGCCAACCAAGGAGAAATCTTCCGCGATCCGCGAGGGAGACTTGCTGCTACTGGATGTCTGGGGTAAACAAAAGGTGGCGGACAGCGTATATTACGACATCACCTGGATGGGTTATCTGGGAGCTACCGTGCCGGAGAAATATGCAAAGGTTTTTCGTGTACTGAGAGAAGCGAGAGATCGCGCGGTCGCACTTATAGAGTCAAGCGTGAAGGCAGGCAAGCCACTGGAAGGCTGGCAGGTTGATAAGGCTGCGCGCCGCGTGGTTGAAAAGGCCGGCTACGGAAAATACTTTTTCCACCGTACTGGCCACAATATCGGCACATCAGTCCACGGCAACGGCGTCAACATGGATGGCCTCGAGACCCACGACGAACGCCACTTGATTCCACGAACCTGCAATTCCGTGGAACCGGGGATCTATCTTCCGGAGTTTGGCCTGCGTACCGAGGTGAATGTGTACGTGGGGCATGAGGGCGCACGCGTAACCGGGGCGGTTCAGACGGAGATCTTGCCGCTTCTCGCGTAAGGATGGAACCAGCTTCAATTCGAATGAGTGAAGAAACACAACCTGCCGTAGCACAGCCGACGCAGGACACGGCTCCAGTCCGAGTGGAACCGCAATCGTCGGGAGAAGGCCGCGCTCTGGCGTTAGCAGTGGCGGGCTGGTTGTTGCCTGGTTTGGGACACGCACTGCAGCGTATGTGGGGCCGTGCGGTGATTGTTTTTCTTGCAGTCGGATTGCTGGTGATGGCCGGGGCTGCTTTGAAAGGAAACGTGTTCACGGCCAATGGAAACGACGCCTTTGACACGCTCGGCTTTGCCGCGGATTTGGGGACGGGCAGTTTCTATTTGGTGGCGCGGGCGCTGGAGGATCATGGTGCCGACGTATCTCACGCAGGTGGGGATTACGGAACCAGGTTTCTGGCCACCGCGGGCGTGCTCAACCTGCTGGCCGCTCTGCACGCCTACGAGGCTGCACGAGGCCGTAAGGCATGAGTATGGCGAACGGAATTCATCTCACCCATTGGCAAGCGTTTTTGTTTTTCGCTGTTGTCATATCTGTGGCGTTTGGCTTCCTGGGCCGGCGCAGGCCGAAAGACCGGATCAAGTACATTCTCTGGTCCTTCTTTCTGTTCCTGCTCGTTGGCATCGGCATCGGTTGGGCGATGTACCCATTCTCCCGCTGAAAGCGCGTTCTTCCTTGGCGAACCTCGCACGAATCTGAATGATGGGACCAGAATTGTTCCGAGCACGGCAATTCCGGTGCGGCGTTCTCGCTGGGCAGCAGCGGAAAATCAGGGTTCCACGACACGGTGGATCTGATTCGCGGGCAGATCTTTCAACACTTGCCGCACGCCGCTCGGCCAACGCACTTCGAGTTGCTTCACGCCGTTGAATGGACCCAGACCAAAGTGCGCGCGCGGATCCCTCGACGCTCCATAGCCCGCGCTAGTCGAGACAATATCGTACTGGCTGTTGCCATCCTCGGTTGTCACTTTCAGTTGTGCCCCGATTCCCATACGGTTGCTCTTTGTGCCCACCAATTGAAACTCCACCCAATGATTGCTGTTCGAGGTCACATTGCGGAGGATCTTTGCTCTTCCATTCAAGACGGTGACGACGATGTCCATGTGCCCATCGTTGAACAGGTCGCCAATTACCGCGCCCCGATAAGGCTCAGCGACCTGCATGTCGGGACCTGCCTGCGCGGTCACCTCGGCAAAGGTCATCTTGCCCAAGTTGCGGAAGATGGAGTTGGGCTCGGCATACTTCCGGTTGGAAAACTCCGCGATGTTGTCTAGAACGTTGCCGCGGGCCACGAACAAGTCCTTCAACCCATCATTGTCAAAGTCAGCGACTCCGTTGGACCAACCGGACATCTCCAAGGTGGGCCGCGCCAGCCCACTCCTCCCAGTAATATCGATGAATATGCCGTTGCCACGATTACGGAAAAGAGGAAAGGTTTCCAATTCGGTGGCGGTGTGCCAGATGTCAGGCAGGCCGTCGTTATCGAGGTCGCGAAACTCCGCTCCCATGCCCGACACGGCCTTGCCATTCTCGGAGTAAGCTACTCCCGCATCCATTGCCACCTCTTCGAAGGCTTTGCCCTTAAGATTGTGGAAGAGCAGGTTGGGCATATTGTCGTTAGCAACGAAGATATCGGTGAAGCCGTCGCCATCATAATCGTTGAAGGCCACTCCCATTCCTTTGCCTAAGTGCTTTGAAATGCCCGTCTCCTCGGAGACATCTGTGAAGGTTCCATCGCCGTTGTTCCGGAACAAGGTGGACGGAAGCGGCTCATAAAATTTGGGATGGCAGTAGGCCCGCAACCGCCCTCCGCTCAAACATACAGGGTCCCTGTTGACTTGCCAGACGCAGTAGTTCGAGACGAACAAATCCAGCTTGCCATCATTGTTGTAGTCCACCCAGCCAGCTGCCGCGGCCCACATCTTTTGGCCTTTGTACATCGGTGCGCCGACTCCAGCCTTATCCGTGACATCCGTAAAGGTGCCGTCGCCATTGTTCCGATACAGATGATTTTTGGTCACGCTGGCGACGTAAATGTCCTGCCAGCCATCGTTGTCAAAATCGCCAATGGCTACACCCATGTCGTAGCCGTCGCCCGCCAATCCTGCTTTTTCTGTGACGTCCGTGAAAGTCCCGTCATGGTTGTTGTGGAACAGGCGGTTGTAATACTTCGGAGATTCTTTCTTGAGGGACGGTATCGCCGCTCCGTTGACGAAGAAGATGTCCAGGTATCCGTCGTTGTCGTAATCAATCAGACCGACTCCGGAGATCATCGTTTCCGGCTGGTTTTTGTTTGGAGTCGGACTGCTGTCCGCCATGAAGTTCAGGCCGGACCTGGCGGTGACGTCTTCAAAGCGGATGTTATTGCTGCGGTCCGATTGAACCCCAAGCGCGATCGTCACTACAAGAGCTACGATTGCTGCTACAGCGGAAATGAGCCGAAACATTGCTGAAAGTGAGTTTAGCACAGCAAGGCTGTTACAAGATTCCTGCGCAATTGGCTATCGATCCGCAGCGTCAGCCAACGCTTTCAGGCGTTCGAACTCTGCACGTTCCCGCGCCGCTTCGCCTTCTTGCCCTGCCTCGGCCAGAGCTCGGGAAAGTGCGAAGTGAGCGTCGGGACTGCCAGGTGCAAGCTTGACTGCACTTCGCAGCTCTTGCAGCGCGAGGTCGGCATTCCCGAGGGCCAACCACAGCCTGCCGCAAGCCACGTGCGCGACGAAGTTCTTTGGCGCCAACGCAACAGCCTCCTTGGCATACTTCAGGCCCTCTTCGTATTGGGCGGTGCGGAGGAACTCCAAAGCGAGTTGAATCCGGGCCGCATCGTGAGAGGGAGATACCTCGATTTCTCGGCGGAATTCGTCGATGGCAAGTGGAGGATGCTCCTTGAGCAGAAACACGCCATACAAGTAGTGCACGCCCGGTTCAGAAGGGTAGAGCGCCAACATTTTCTTGAACTCCGTTTCGGCCGCCACACGGTCCTGCAGGGCGATCAACGCCTGCGCGCGGCCAGCCTGACGAACCACTGGGGCTTGCGATGTCGCGAGATCGGAAGGGAATTTCGGAATTCGTAGTGCGGCGATTCCAAAAGCCTCCAGCAGTTCTGTATCCTCGAATACCGCATCCTTGGGAGCCTCGGGGTGAGCGGCAGCGATCTGGTTAGCGGCCAAGGTCAAGCGCTGAAGCGCAATTTCGGGCTTGCCCATCAAAGCGTTCAGAATGCCGTCATGAAGCAGCACATTGCGGAGAAAAGCTGGATTGTCTCCCAAACCAAGCTTTATGCTGTAGTCCAGCGCCTCCAGAGCTTTGGAATAATGCTTCAACTGAAATTCACTAAGACCGAGCATGGCATATCCGGGACCGGGCTGCTGCCTTTCGGTCGCCACGAAGTGCGCGAAAGCATCGCGAGCTTCCCCGAATCGTCCTGCATCGAACAAAAGTGTTCCGAGGTGCCACCAGCCTTCCGACCAGTCGGGCCGAAGCTTGGTGGCCCGCTCGTACAAGCGGATGGCTTCTGGGACGCGGTCGGCGTCCAGTGCTTCCTGGGCGCGCTTGGCCAACTTCTCGAAGGGCTCGTGATTCGCCGTTCCCTGCGCCTGTTTGTTGCCGGGTGTCTGATTGCTGGCTGTTAGATATGCGCTGACTTTTCCGTCGAATCGCACAGCTCGGGAAAGCAAGGAGGTAATGCCTTCAGTCCGCGCGTCATCCTGATTTGGTTCGGAATCGGTGGGCATGTCGCAGAGGGAGAAGTTCATGTGTAAGGGGGAAAGGCGATTTTCAGCCCCTAACAGAGGTAAGAACCCGCGCGGCGCAATCCCGCAAAGAGCAACTACGAGAATAAGAACCACTCCGCGATTCCCAAGCTTCATTTCGCTGAATCTCCGCCTTTCGGTTGTGGAACAACACGCAAACTTTTTGGCAGGCCCAATCTCAACATGCTCGTAGTGTAAGGGCATGAAATGCAAATCGCCAGGATGTGCTGGAAAGTTCATGCGCCGTGTATTACATTGTCTTTAAATATTTGCTAACAACCCTCCGGAGGGAGGTCTAACCCATGAAAAGAGTTTTTGTGCCTCTGGCTTTATTCATTCTATTCGCATTCAGTTTGGCGGCCCACGGCCAGTCCCAACAAAACGCTGCCCAAGGCCAATCCCAGCAAGGTGGCTCGGGTCAGGCTGCCATTCCCGCTATTCGTTCGACCACTCCTGAGGTGGTCCTGGACATGGTTTTTCGCGACAAGAAAGGAAAAACCATTCACGACATCCGACCGGAGGAGATCCATGTTCAGGAGGATGGCGTCGATCAGAACCTGACATCATTCAAGTTGATCGAAGGGACCGCCCCCAAGCAGCCTGCAGCGGTCTCTGTGAACGAGCCTCTCGCCCTCGACCCAATGAGGGAAATTCGGCTGGTCACACTCGTTTTCGAGAATCTTGACCAGGAGGGGAAGCGGTTCTTCCGCCAGGCGCTGAAGGACGTTCTCGATATGGCGCCGGAGCAGAATCTGTATTACTCCATTCTGGTGATCGACCAGAGGCTCCACTGCATTCAGCCTTTCACTGCCGATCACGCCGAATTGCTGAAGAGTATAGATAAGTCGATGATGTGGTCGTACGTGCAATACGCGAACCAATCCGCTGAAATCAAGTCAGAACTGAAGCAGATGCTCTCGACGGGCGAACCCCAACTTCAGAGCACTTCGGGCCCCACCGGAGGCGCTCCCAGCCAAGCGGCAATTCAAGGTGCGGTCAATTACCGGATGGCCAAGATGCAGTACGACATGCTTGAGCAGGCCGACGCGGCAGACCGACGATACCAAGCTCGTGTGACGGTGGATGCCTTGATGGCACTGGTCCGCTCGCAAGCGGAACTGCCGGGCCGTAAAGTAGTGTTGTACTTCAACCCCTGGTTGGTCATATCGGAGACGGTTAAAGAGCAATACGACAACCTGGTCAGCGTCGCAAATCGTGCCAACGTCAGCTTTTATACTGTGGATCCCAAAGGTCTGGTGACCTGGAGCCAAAATAACATGGGTCGCGACATGCTCAGCGGGGCTACCGGGGAGATTCGATCGCAGCAGATGGCGGGAGGTGTTGGAGAGGTATCTACCTCGCAAGCCCGTGCCATGGACAGCGCGGAAGACTCGCTGCGCGCCAATCCTTTGCTCTGGCTGCGTGACCTGGCACAGAAGACGGGAGGCGCGACTATTGCCGAAACCAACGACTGGAAGGCTCCTCTGCGCACGGCGATGGACGAGGTGCGAACCTACTACGAAGCCTCTTACACTCCGCATATCGCGGTATTTGACGGCAAGTTCCGCAAGATATCCGTCCGTGTGGACCGTCCAGGCGTGGTCGTGCACACCCGGAGCGGCTATTTTGCCCTGCCACAGATCAAGGGTGGACAGCAGCTGTCGTCATACGAGATGCCATTGCTGAACGCTTTGAACGCCACGTCAGCACCTGTCGACGTGACTTTCCAGGCTGCGGCCGAGCGGTTCAATGATCATGGGCCAAAAATCGAGTACATGGTGACGCTGGAAGCTCCCCTGAAGGGCATGACCTTCGAACCCCAGCCAGATCAGAAAACTGCCGCAGTCGATGCCGCGTTGCTGGCAGTCTTGAAAAGTCCCAACGGCGAGATCGTTGAGAAGTTCAGTAAGGACTTCGCCGTGCAGGTCGCTTTGGACAAGGAGGATGCTTACAAGGCCGGAAATTTGGTGCAGACGTTCCGAACCGAATTAGCTCCCGGGGCATACACGTTGGAAGCAGTTGTGATGGACCGTAAGGGCAACAGAATCGGAGTGAAAAAGAGCCCACTCACGGTGCCGCAACCTTCCAACAAGCTCTCCATGAGTGACGTAGTCGTGGTGCGCCGGACGGATGCGCTGAAAGACAATCAGATGCTCGACGCATTCTATTTTCCGGGCGGCAAAGTCGTACCGACCCTCACAAGCACGCTAAAGGGTGGCCCTGGAAACGTTCTTCCCTTTTACTTCTCCGTCTATCCCGATCGCAGCCTCAAAGCTGCTCCCGTGCTCACCATGTCCTTTTACAAGGATGGACAGTATCTCGGCGCGGCCCAGGCACCGCTGCCAGAGGCGCAACAAGATGGGCGAATTCCATACATCGCGAACTTGCCTGCAGATAAATTCACGCCAGGCGCGTACGAGATCCACATGGGCGTCACGCAGGGCAGCTCCCAGGTTGAGGAGAAGATAGCGTTTCAGGTGGAGTAGCGAACTTCCAGTGATGCGCGCGTGCTTCTAAGGTCCCCGCCTTGGAGGCTACAATAAGGATCAGTGAGGCGATGGAGGTTCGTCGGAGTTGTTGCGCGTGGAGCCAGCAACGCCGTGGGGCCAATCTGTCAAGCAGGCACATGAATTTTTCGGAGCACGTCTGTCAATGACCATCACGCGCCGCAGGTTTGCGCAGTTGGGCATGGGGGCCGGGCTCTCCGCCGGCAGCAGGTGGCTCCTTCCGCAAGGGATGGCCGTACACAACGCTAAGCCATTGCCCAGGTCCAAGCCGTCCGGCCGCCCTTTCTCTGCTCGCTTCGTGGATGTTGCGAGCGAAGCAGGGCTGCGCGCGCCGGTCATTTACGGTTCGGTCGAGGACCCGAAATACCTGGTCGAGTCAACTGGCTGCGGCTGCGCCTTCATTGACTACGATAACGACGGATGGATGGACATTTTCATTTTGTCGGGCACGCGGCTTGAGGGCGCACCTCCGGGCACGACCAATCGTCTCTACAAGAACAATCGTGATGGCACTTTTACCGACGTTACGGAGAAAGCAGGACTGCACTGGGTTGGTTGGGCCTGCGGTGTTTGCATTGGGGACTACAACAATGACGGCTTTGACGACATTTTCTGCGCTTGCTATGGGCAGAACATTCTCTACCGCAACAACGGCGATGGCACCTTTACGGACGTGACCAAGGACGCCGGGCTGTGGAACCCGGAACAGCGCTGGGGCGCGGGTTGCAGCTTTGTCGACTACAACCGCGACGGGCATCTCGATCTTTTCGTTTCCAACTATGTGCGTTTTTTCCCCTTTGAACAGGTACCGGTGCCCGGCCAAAACAACAGCTGCATCTACCTGGGGATTCCCGTGGCGTGCGGGCCACGCGGTTTGCCCACTACCAGGCATTGGCTCTATCGAAACAACGGCGACGGAACCTTCACTGATGTGAGCGAGCGCGCGGGCATCGCGCGAGTGACTTCGAGTTACGGCCTGACCGTTGTCTCAGCCGATTTTGATGAAGATGGCTGGCCCGACATTTACGTCGCCTGCGATGCCACTCCGAGCTTGCTTTTCATGAACAACCACGACGGGACCTTTGTCGAAGAGGGGATCCTGCGCGGGGTCGCCTTGAGCGATGACGGTTTGGAGCAGGCGGGCATGGGCGTCGCGGTTGGTGATTACGTCCCCAATGGGCACCTCGATATCCTGAAGACGCATTTCGCCGATGATAGGAACATTCTCTATCGGAACGATGGGAAGGCGTACTTTCAGGACGCGACGGCACCGTCGCGCCTCGGAGTCGAAACTCGTTACGTGTGCTGGGGCGTTGGGATTGTCGATCTCGACAACGACGGCGATCCCGACATCTTCATGGCCACCGGCCATGTTGACCCAAAGATCGAGAAGAAGCTCCCTCAGTACCCGAACAAGTCACCTCGTGCAGTTTTCCGAAACCTGGGGCAAGGCGTATTCGAGGAGCTGATCGACGATGCAGGTCCTGGCGTTGCTGCCACACACTGCAGCCGCGGCTGTGCCTTTGGGGATTTCGACAACGACGGGGATTTGGACGTCCTGATCGTCAACCTGAACGAACCGCCATCGCTGTTGCGAAACGACATCACGGGGAACGCGAACTGGATCAAGGTCAAGCTCGAAGGGGTAAAATCAAATCGCAGTGCGGTAGGAGCTCGCGTTCTGGCTCATTACGGCGGAAAAATCCAAGCCCAGTCCTTGCTCAGTCAGGCCAGTTTTTGCTCCTGCAATGATCCCCGGTTGCACTTCGGCCTGGGGTCATCGGTCTCAGCCGATCTTGAGGTGTTTTGGCCCAACGGCCTGCGGGAAAACTACAAGGGCGTGCCGGCAAATCAACTTGTTACAATCCGTGAAGGAGTGGGCGTGGTGCCCAATCGCGGTTGGTCCAGATCGTGACGGAGGTGCGGCGGAATCCCTGCTGAGCACTCGGTCCTGCATGTGACGCGGACACGCAGACTGCAGCGGCACAGTCAAATCAGACGCGTACGCGCTAAGCTGCGGTTATACTGTTTCAGAGGCTACTAGAGATGCGGTGGTGGACGTTGACGTGCCTGCTCTGGGCCGGCATCGTATTGGCACAGGAAGACTCCGGGCAGCAAGCATTGAGCCGGGCCATCGAGTTGCACCAGTCTGGTCACTACGCCGAGGCAATTGCAAACTATCAAACTTATTTGAAAGCCCATCCGGAAGCGGTTGCGGTTCGCTCAAACCTGGGTGCGGCATTGGCTCACGAAGGCCGTTACCCGGAAGCCATCCGGGAATACACCTTGGCCCTGACGACGCAGCCATCCAATTATGGCATCCGCTTTAATTTGGCTCTCGCCTACTACAAGATGGGTGAGATCAAACAAGCTGTCAAAGAGTTCGAAGAGGTTTACGGAATCCAGCCGGCCGATGACCCCGAGCGGCGGCGCCTCATTCTGCTGCTATCGGAATGCTACCTTCGTCAGGGTAAAGATGACCGCGTGATTGCCCTGCTCAATCCATTGGCCGATGCCAATCCGAGCGACCTCGCTTTAGCTTATCTGCTCGGCACCGCGCTGTTGCACCAGGGGCAGGACGAGCGCGGAGCGCTTATGATCGAACGCATCCTGCGGAACGGCGACACGGCCGAGGCCCGAATGCTCATGGCTTTCACCCGGATGAAAGCGAACGACAAGAAAGGTGCCATAGAGGATGTGGAGCGCGCTATCGCGCTGAATCCAAAATTGCCGGAAGCATACAGCCTGCGTGGGAGATTAGCCTTTCTCGCGTCCGACCTGGATGGTGCGGAGGCGGCGTTTAGCAAGACGTTGGCGCTGGATCCGACAGCCTTTGACGCGCTTCTTTGGCTGGGAACGCTGCTTCGCCAGGAGGGCAAATTCAAGGAAGCTCGCTCGCGTCTGGAGCAAGCCAATCAGGCGCGGCCGAAAGAGATTCGGGTCCGTTACCAACTCGCTCTCTTGCGTTCGGATGAGGGAGATGACCGGGGAGCGGCAGCCCTCTTGGAATCTCTCATTAAGGACGCGCCGGATTACACCGAGGCGCATCGCAGTCTGTCGACCATCTGCTTTCGTCTCGGACGTGTGACGC
Source organism: Candidatus Limnocylindrales bacterium (assembly GCA_035623175.1). GTDB lineage: Bacteria > Acidobacteriota > Terriglobia > Acidiferrales > UBA7541 > Acidiferrum. The sequence continues at coordinate 102,131 of DASPTY010000214.1, forward strand.
AAGGACGGCGAGAGAAGAAGATCGCCGAAGAGATGGACGCCGCGATCCAGGCAAAGGACCAGGAGCGAGGACGGAGTTTGCAGAAGTGACGCGACGATTACTCGCCTTTTTATTGCTCGCGACCGCGGCAATAGGGCAGACTAGTCCCCCCACATTCGAAGAGCTTTCCGCCAAGGCGCAAAAAGCCTATGAGGCCGATCGTCTCGACGAGGCCGCCCAACTCTATGCTCGCGCGGTCAAGTTGCGTCCTGACTGGGCGCAAGGCTGGTGGGCCCTTGGAATGGTCGAATACGAGCGCGACCGATATCCAGAATGCCGGGACGCCTTGACACACATGGTGGAACTGGATGCCGCGGCCGCGCCGGGTTGGGCGCTGCTCGGGCTTTGCGAGTATCGCACCAAGCAATACGATGCAGCGTTTCAGCATCTCAAGAAAGCTCACATGTTGGTGCCGGTGACGCAGGCTGGCGGGCCGTTGCTGGAGATGGCCGACTACCACCTATCCTTGCTGTTGATCCGGCAGGGCGCGTTCGAAGTGGCACAGGAACTTCTGATGCGCGTGGCGCTCAAGGTTCACACTTACTCCGACATGATGAAGTTCGCCGCCGGCATGGCATCGTTACGCATGCCAATTTTGCCTTCGGAAGTGCCGATGAACCAGCGCGACGTTGTCACCATGGCGGGCAAAGCATTCTGGGATCTCGCCACTGAGGTGCCCGATCAGGCTGAAGCCGACTTCAAGTCGCTTCTCTCGAAGTACCCGAAATTTCCCAACGCTCATTACTTCTATGGCACGTATCTATCGGCCCGGCATCCCGAAGAATGCACGCCGGAGTTCCTGCGAGAACTGAGCATCACTCCCGATAGTGTGCCCGCGCGCGTTCAACTGGCTTTGCGCTACATTCTTGATAACAACCTGGAGGAGGCTCTCAAGTTGGCCCGCGAGGCGGTGGCGCTGAGTCCCGATTCAGTAGGCGCGCAGTTGGCGCTCGCGAAAACGCTCCGGACCAAAGGAGACAACGAGGGTGCCCTGGCAGCCTACCTGGCGGCGGAGCGGATTGACCCCGTAAGCCCAGTGATCCGCCTCTACGTTGTCAATGCCTACCGCACCCTCGGCCGCATCGAGGAAATGCGACGCGAAAACGCTGAGTACGAGCGCCTCAAAGCAGAGCAGGCGAACTGGCCCTAAGGTGCGACCACGACTTAACCGCCGAGCTTCGGCTTTTTTGAGTCGCAGTAGGAGTCACAGAACACAGCCACTCCTGGCGCTGTGCGGAAGCTGAATCCAACCGTCGCGCGCGAAGTCGCAAGCCTCCTAGATTCCATAGATTTTTCCAGAAATCCGAAGTTGCGGTCCCGTAAGGCGCTAACCTCAACTGAATCAGCCGAAAAAGTCGAAGGCACACCTTGGTGGAGAGACATTCTCGAATCCACGGAGGAAGAGAAACCGCAAAATCGATGGACTTCATCAGAAAAACGGAAAAAGGACTTGACACTGCCCGGCGCGGAATAATACAAATACATTAATCTAGGCGATTGCGGTAACGTTACCGGTCCCTGAAATAACGTTTACGTGATTGGCCTGTGGTGGGTTTTCAGGTTTAAAGAATACGGGGGTGTCTAATCGATGGTACGTGCTCATTCCTTACACAATATCGATTTTCTGAAAGAAGGCCCAGGGATGGCCGTTACGTTCTTGGCCGTGGTTCTGGGTCTTGTTTTGCTGATTGGGACGCCCGCGCCGGCGCAGACTACCAGCGCGACCCTGATCGGAACGGTTTTTGACGCATCGGGTGCGGTCGTTGCCGATGCGACTGTGACCCTGAAGAACGAAGCCAGCGGCGACACGCGCGACACGGTCAGCAACGGGGATGGTTACTTCACTTTCGCCGCTGTCCCGCCGGCCACTTACACGCTCACGGTGGAGAAGGCCGGCTTTCGCACTTGGGAAGCAAAATCTATCATTCTCAACTCCGCCGACAAGCGCAACGTTTCGGGAATCAAACTTGTTCCCGGCGCAAAGACGGAGACGGTAGTTGTCGAAGCGACTGAGGCCCAGATCACTCCGACGGAGTCTGGCGAAAAGTCAGCTCTCATCACCCAGCGCATCATGCAGAACGTAGCCATTGTCGGGCAGAACGCGGCCGAGTTCGTCAAGATCATGCCGGGCATGGCCATGACGAGCGGCACGCTCAACGTATCTTCGTACGCTGCCCAGGACGAAAGAACCGGCAATGGTCCGGTCGGCAACTTCTCGGCCAACGGTACACGCACCGCGGCTCTGGACATCACCTCGGACGGCGCGCACATCATTGACCCGGGGTGCAACTGTGGCCAAGCCATGAACACCAACGCCGACATGACCGCAGAACTGAAAGTCATGACCTCGAACTTCGGCGCGGATGAGGCCAAGGGGCCGGTAGTGATCAGCGCCATCGGCAAGTCAGGTGGCAACCAGTTCCATGGCGAGGGTTACATTTACGCGCGGTACTATCCCTTGAATGCTAACGACCCCCAGAACATAGACGCGGGCAAGTTCGCCAATGGAACACCGATCGCCCCCAAGGCCCAGACAAAGTACTTCTACCCGGGCTTCAACTTCGGCGGCCCCGTCATCCTGCCTTGGACGCACTTCAACCGCAACCGCGACAAGCTGTTCTTCTTCTTTGGAATGGAATATTACAAGCAGGATGTGGACAACGGTGTGTACCACGCCGTCGTTCCCACCGCGGCGGAGCGCCAGGGCGATTTCACTGCACAGCTCAACGGCAAGCCTTATACCAGCTACCTGAACGGCTACGCGGTTACAGGGACGCCGGGCGGCGCAGACTTCACCAATGGAAAGATTAACAACGCGAACTTGATCGACCCGAACGGCTTGATCCTGATGAACACGTATCCCCTGCCCAATCTGGATCCCAGCATAGCGGGTTCGGGCGGCTTCAATTACGCCAGCGCCGCCACGCGGTACTCGAACATGTTGCAGGAGCGTGGACGCATCGACTACAACATCACGCAGTCCACTAAGCTATACATCTCTTACAACCACCAGCATGATAACGCTCAGGAGAGCTTGGATGTGCTCTGGACCGGGAATGCCAATAGCTGGGCGTCGCCCACGACACCCTATCCGAGTCCCCTGGTCGAATCGACTGAGTCCGATGTCGTGAGCGCCAACCTGACCAAGGTTATCAGCCCCACGCTCACCAACGAGTTGATTTTTACTTACACCTACCTCAACCTACCGAACAGTTTCTCGGATCGAAGCAAGGTGGAGCGAGGCTCGCTTGGTCTCAACTACAACCTGCTCTTCAGCCACCCGAATCCCCAGCACATGATCTTCCCGGAGATCACCGGCTGGAGTGATGGTATCTCCAACATGCTCAACACCGGTTTCGAGCTCAACGGCACGGTGTACGCGAAGAAGACGCTGCCGTCCGTGGCGGACAACGTCATCAAGGTTTGGAAGACGCATACCGCCAAGTTCGGTTTCTACTGGGAGCGTACCTGGAACTCACAGCCCGGCAATGGTAACGTCAACGGCACGACCGTGTTCAGCAACTGGGGTTCGGGTGGCACGGGCAACGCCTATGCGGACATGCTCATCGGCCAAACGACGCAGTATTCGGAACTGAATTATGACGTCGTGCCCGAATTCCGTTACATTACGACGGACCTCTACGCAACCGATTCCTGGAAGGTGTCTCGTCGCCTGACCTTGGATTACGGCCTCCGTGTGTCGCATCTGGGCCCCTGGGTTGATACCACGGGCTATGGCTTTGCCGCCTGGTACCCAACCCTGTACGCCGCGGACACCGGTGGTTCCGTGAATGGGGCTACATTCCCCGGCATCGAATGGAACAAGGTGCACACCTCGACGTCCCTCGCCGGTTCGGCGAGCAGGGTGTTCTTCTACGAACCGCGGTTTGGCTTTGCCTGGGATGTCTTTGGGACTGGCCGAACGGTGCTGCGCGGCGGTTACGGCATGTACCGCTACCACGATGAGCAGAACGTCCAAAATCCCGCTTACGGCATAGTTCGGGGATCCTTCTCGTCTCCGACCTTGTGGAGCCCCACTCTGGCTTCGCTTACACCTTATACTGGGACTATCCCGACACCGAGCGGTGTTACGGCCCTGGATCCGAATGATAGCCAAGAGCCGCGGACCCAGACCTACAGCTTCACCCTAGCCGAGCGGCTGCCTTGGAGGAGCCAGTTGGAAGTTTCTTATGTCGGCAGCAAATCCGACTATCTCAGCAACTACAACAACAACTTTGACCAAATCAATGATGTCAACATGGGGGTGCTGTTCAAGGATTATGGATGGCTGCCTGACTGCTACCCAGCAGGTAACCCCGCGACCGACGGCGGAGCTTGTAGTGCGACCGGCGCCGACACCGGCTATTCAACCACTGCGGTTACCAATGCTCGCCCGCTCCAAACCGGGCCTTGCGTCGCCGCGGGCAATTGCCTCGGCACCTTGAAGATCATTGACCATAAGATGTATTCCAACTACAACGGCTTGCAGGTGACCTGGAACAAGCAAGCAGGGCACTTCACCTTCCTGAGCAACTACACGTTCAGCAAGGCGCTCGGCATCCGCGGCGAGGATGGCTCGGCGACTGGCGATCCGACTGTCCTGGCCAACAATTACGGAACGCTGCCGAACAACCGCACGCACATCTTCAACGTTGCCTTTGTCTATGAATTCCCGACAATTTCGAATGCCAATAGTTTCGTGAAACAAGCAGTGAACGGTTGGCAGATTTCAGGCATAACCCAATTTCAGAGCGGTGCAGACCTGCAGGCAGCGGTCACGTCGAACTTCGCCTACTCTGGCTTCATCCAGGGCGGGACGACGTTCATGGGGCGGACCATTACTGCGCCAATTCAGGCCAACGCCAGCAACGTACTGGGCAGTTCGGACCTTACCCTCATGCCCACGGTGACATGCGATCCGAGGAGCGGGCTTAAGACAAATCAGTACATCAACGGCGCTTGCTTCTCGCCCTTTGCTGTACCGGGGAAGCAGGGCAGCTATATCTTCCCGACTTTGACCGGCCCGGGGTTCTTCAACAGCGACTTGTCGGTGTTTAAGAACTTCATCTGGGGTAAGTCCGAGAGCAAGAAACTCCAGTTCCGCTTCTCGGGTTACAACTTCCTGAACCATCCGAATCGGACGTTCATCGCGGGCGATTCGGGCCTGAACCTAAACTTCAATAGCGCCGGCGTGCTGAACCCGAACTTCGGTTACGCCACCAACACGATTGGCCACCGCATCATCCAGGGCATGGTCAAGTTCAGTTTTTAGTCATTCAACCTCCTGGAATTATCGAAAGGGCGGCTCGCCGAGCCGCCCTTTTTTTGTTCATCTCGCGACCTTAACAATCATTCTCACTACCGCATTCAGAAGCAGTGAATGCAATATGCCCGTCCACGCCAAACTGGCGGTTCAGCACGCCTGCGATATCGTGCTTGCCACGCAGCAACGAATACTTGCGAAAGAGGTCACAGCGCGAGGCAGAGAGGTCGCAGCCACTCGAAGTATCTGCTGTGTTTACAGAAGAGTTCTCTGCGACAGCTGTTTCTATTTCTTTGTTCGCTCCGCGCGGAGCTTCTCCAGCACGGCCGCAGTCTGGGCGTCGGAGGGATTGAGGCGCAGAGCGCGCTCGAGCACCGGCAGAGCCGCGTCGTCGTCGCCCAGCATGTAGAGCGTTCCTCCCAGCAGCACCACCGAGCCGTAGAAGTTCGGACGCAACGCCACTGCTTTCTCCAGCGGCGCGCGCGCCTCAGCGTACCTCTGCAGGCGGAAGTAAGTTAGGCCGAGGTCATGCCACGCCTCAAATGAGTTCGGATCGAGGCTGGCCGCTCGCCGCAGCGGATCGAGGGCCAGGGCGTAGGCGCCACCGTCGCCGAGCAACTGCCCAAGCAGGGTGAGTTTCTCCGGGTCGTTGGGATCGAACATGCGGTAGCAGACCTCGCGCGCAGCGGCGGGCGGTTGTGTCCGCAACGCCTCTGTACAATCGCGCGCCTGCTTTTCGGTGTCTTTATGTTCGCTCTGAAACCGAGTGTACAGGCCATACTCGCGGTCGGCGTCCTGCTCGCGTCCGGCGCTGGAGTAAGCCCGCGCCAGGCGATAGTGAACCCGATAGTCGCGCGGCAAGAGCTCTGCCGCGCGCTCCAGCCACTTGATTCCTGCGACCACGTCGCCGGAGGAGATGTAAGCCACTCCCAGATGGAATGCCGTGTCTGGTGCGGGTGGGTCCTCGGCCACCGAGCCGAGCCGCCGGATGGCCGACGCGTAATCGTTTGAAAGCAGGTCCAGCCGCCCGAGATAGTAAGTGACGTAGCGCGACTCTCCCGCAAGCTTGCGCACCTGCTCGAACTGGCCGCGCGCTTCGTCGTTGCGGCCCAATGACAGGAGACAAACGGCGAACTGAAAGTGCACCTGGGGATTGGTCGGATTGGTCGCCAGCGCCTGCTCAAATTCGCTTGCCGCCGCCTCGAATAGGTGTTCCTGCATGAGTTGCGTGCCTCGGGCGAGGTGGAACTCGACGCTGGACTTCTGAGTCTGAGCCGAGCACACTCCTGCACTGATCACCAGCAAAGCGGCTATGGTCCGAATCATGCCCCAAATCGCTCCCGGGCCACTACTCCAACACCCTCTTTCACCGTGACGAGTTGATCGGCTTTGAGGCCCTTCAGCTGCTCGCGTGTGCCGCTGGGCCAGGCGATCTCCAGGTCCGCCGTGGAAGCCTCACCCAGCCCGAAGTGCAAGCGTCGGTCTCCAGAGGAGAGATATCCGGACGACGCCAGCACTGCTTGGGCCTGCCGACGCCCGCCGTACGCGGCTGTAACCACCGCACCAATAGCGCTGAGGTTCGAGCGCGTTCCCACCAGCTTCACCTTCAACCAGTGCCCACCTCCGCTGACATCGTTGCGTAGCAGCGACGGCGGTTCGTTGATGTTCATGATCAGGATATCGAGGTCGCCGTCGTTGTCGAAGTCTCCGAAGGCCACGCCACGGCTCGCATGAGCTTCGGCGATCGCCGGACCGGCAGCATCCAAAAGCTCTTCGAATCGGCCACCGCCCAGATTGCGGAACAACACCCGTGGGGTCTTATGCGGAAACTCTGGATGCTTCTGCTCGACCTCGGGGAAGACGCTTCCGGTCACCCAGAACAGATCAGGCAGGCCGTCGTTGTCCAGATCAACGATGCCGTTGCCCCAACTGACATACCGGGTCTCGACGCCCAACCCTGAGCGCACCGTAACGTCGTCGAACACGAGCCGGCCCGCGTTCCTGTACAGTGCGACTGTGTCTTCGCAGAAATGGGTCTTGAGCACGCCCAGCCGGCCTTCGACGTTAAAATCGCCGATGGCAATGCCCATCCCGGCCTGTTCGTTGCCGTCCTCATTTACAGCCAGGCCCGATTGCAATCCTCGCTCAGTGAAAGTGCCGTCTCCGTGGTTGTGGAAGAGCAGGCTCGGGGTCGAGTCACAGGCAACGTAGATCTCCTGCCAGCCGTCGGCGTCGAGATCCGCCGCCACTGCGGTGAGTCCAAACCCCGGCGCCACGGCGCCGACGCCGGAGATTTCGGTGACGTCCGTGAACGTCCCGTCGCCGTTGTTGTGGTAGAGCATGGGGCGCTCAGGAACAAGTCCGCGCGGACCACAATTGACCGGCACCCCTTTGAAGTTGCAGCGCGGATCCTTTCCCCTCGGCGGGATTTTCTCAAAGTCGAAAACCAGGTAGTTGGAGATGAACAGATCCAGGCGGCCGTCGCGGTCGTAGTCCACCCATGTGCAACCCGTGCCCCAGCGGTTGCCGGGATGCAGCAGCCCAGCCGCTTTCGTGACGTCCGTGAACGTGCCATCTCCGTTGTTGCGATACAGAATGTTCTGAGGCCAGGCGGTGATGAAAAGGTCCTCGAACCCATCGTTGTTGTAGTCGCCGACGGTCACGCCGCACGCCCAGCCTTGGCGTACCAGGCCTGCCTTGGTGGTTACATCCGTGAAAGTGCCGTCGCGGTTGTTCTTGTAAAGCCGGTTTGTCGCTCCCTCGACGGGTCCCTCCCGGCGTGTCCCCGATAGCAGGAAGATGTCCAGCCAGCCATCGTTTTCATAGTCGAGGAAGGCGACCCCGCAGCCCATCGATTCCAGGATGTAGTCCATACGGTCGGGGGGCCCGTAGATGACAGGAGCGCGCAGGCCCGCGCGGGCAGCGATATCGGTAAAGCGCGCATGAAATGGCAGGCCGGAGGGCTTCCCACGCGGCTGTGGTTTGACTCCGCGTGAGGCCATTCCTCCCAGTTCTTGGGCGTGGCACACACCCGCTGCAGCAAAAAAGGCGAGAATCTCACGGCGAGAGTAGCGCATTCGCAAAATCCCTACGCTTTTGGACTTGGTGCGCTCCCCGAGACAACGGTGCAGGTCGCGTTCCCTGAGCGCCTGCCCCGTACGCGCAGGGCAGCACAAACAGCCTGGCTGCGGCCTTGATACACTGGAACGTTGTCTGGGTATTCATCCGAATTGACTACAGTATTATACGTCTGTTGGAACGGAAACTCGGAAGAGGAAATCATTGAATCACTCAACCGAACGGGCCCATAGAAATAGGTCGTTTGTTTCGACGCCTTCGAGGGCAAGCACTGCCTTAGCAATCTTGATAGGGGCAAGCGCGCTACTTGCCATTGATGCAGGCCTAGTTCGTTCCCAAGTTCCCAAGGGCGCAATTCATTTTTCGTATCGTCCCATTGCTTTCACACTAGACAGCTGTGAAACTCCAGAGCGCCATGCGCCCGAAACTATGGCTGGAGGCGTGGCCGTCTTCGACTACGACAACGACGGATACCTGGACATTTTCTTCACGAATGGCGCAGACATCAATACGTTGAAGAAAGACTCGCCGAAATACTACAACCGCCTCTTCCATAACAATGGCGACGGCACGTTCACGGACGTCACCGAGAAGGCGGGACTCGCGGGAACAGGTTACGATACTGGAGTCGCCATCGGCGATTACGACAACGACGGTTACGAAGACATTTTTGTTGGCGGGGTTTATCGGAACACGCTTTATCACAACAATGGTGACGGCACTTTCACCGACGTGACCGAACAAGCCGGCCTCGCTCAGCCTGACAAGGAATATGGTCCGCTCTGGTCCGTTGGAGGCGCGTGGGTGGACGTGAATAATGATGGGCTGCTCGATCTTTTTGTCGTGAACTACCTGAAATGGGACGGAAAGAAGGAACCGCCATGCACTTTCGAGGGTAAGCCAGAGTACTGTCATCCGAAATTCTATAAGGAGACGCCAAACCAGCTTTTCCTGAACAAGGGAAATGGGAAATTCGTGGACGTTTCCGCGGAATCGGGAATTCGAGCCCATCCGGGGAAGGGAATGGGAGTGGGCGTGGCAGACTACGACGGAGACGGCTTGCCCGATTTGTTTGTCACCAACGACAAGCTCTTCAACTCGCTTTTTCACAACAAAGGAAATCTGAAGTTCGAGGAAGTCGCTTTTGAGGCCGGCGTCGCCCTGCCCGAGCACGGAAACCTGATCTCCGGGATGGGCGTCGATTTCCGCGATTTGAATAACGATGGCTATCCCGACATCGCTTTCGTGGCCTTGGACACGGAAACTTTTCCTATCTATCTGAATGACAAGAAGGGCGGATTTCTCGAGGTTACTGCCAAGTCCGGAATGGCGCTATTGAGTAACCAGATGTCCGGCTACAGTCCGAACATCGCCGATTTCGATAATGACGGCTGGAAAGATATTTTCGTCAGCCGTGGAGATGTGCAGTCAATGAGGATGGCCGACCGGCGTCACATAGAGCAACCAAATACGGTATTCCGGAACGTCTCTGGAGGAAAGTGGATCGCACTGACGGAGGAAGCCGGCTTTACCTCGCAACCTCCTCGGCGGCATCGCGGTTCAGCCTATGGCGACTTCAATCATGACGGTAAGTTGGACCTGGTAGTTTCCGCGCTCTCCGCACCGGCCGAAATCTGGATGAACGACAGCCCCAACGAGAATCACTGGCTGGAGATCTCGCTACAGGGAACAAAGAGCAATCGGGATGGCATCGGAGCAAAGATTCGCCTGACCGCGGGAGGACTGACGCAGTACAACTATGTCTCCACCGCTTCCGGTTATGCCTCGAGCAGCGCTGGACCTGTGCATTTTGGCCTTGGAAGCGCGAAGACCGTGGATGAAATCGAGATTCGCTGGCCATCTGGCACCGTCCAGAGGCTCAAAGATGTGACCGCCGATCAAGTTTTGCGGGTGAAGGAAAACAACTGACTGAGGGCTTTTCCGCAAACCCATGTGAGCTGGCTCTTTCCTTCAATTGGCCGGGTTCTTGCTTTGTTGTTTGGTTTCCTCTTCGATCGAACTGCGGAATCTTACTGGCGAAGCGAATAGGAATAGGTCACGTTGAATTCGCTGCGAACTTGAGAAAATGGGGAGAGACAGCTAAAATCAATTCTGGTTTTGATCTGCGTGCTTGGGCGGAGCTCACGGCGAAAAGCTCGCCAAGTCGTTCCACATTGTTCCGCGCGTCGCATGAGCCTGACAGTTCCTGCGAAGACCGGCACGTAGATGGAGAAATAAGTCCTTTCGCTTCAATGAGGGCCGAGGTAGCTCAGTGGTAGAGCAGCCGATTCGTAATCGGCAGGTCGCGAGTTCAAGTCTCGCCCTCGGCTCCAGATATTCCTGGTCCGGCCCGGACACATGGGTTACACAACGTACCTAACACATGGGTCACACTTTTGGGCCGAAGGAATTTTCCAGCGTTCCCAACACTCCTCTGATCCAACCTGTAAGCATACATGACAAAACGTCCCTGCTCCACATGCAGCGGCCGCTCTTCACATAATATGGCAATTGGCCTTCCCGAATTCTGCGGTGTGTTGTGCCCCGTGGGCAATCGCTGACAAAACCTTCGCTGCCTTCATTCATTGCTGCCGAGTTTAATCAAAATCTCTTTGGCCACAACATTCGTGCCTTCCACGATCAGCTTTCCGGATACCAGCTGCTTGCTTCCTTTGGAAAGCGAGGCATTCGCTTCGATCGTTCGGCTCTCACCGGGCAAGAGGTCAAAGTAATTGTCGCTATATTGGACGAGGCGAGGAGCGTCTCCGTCCGGAACATCCCATTCCGTACGGACGCGCAGCAGCCGTACGTAATGGTCGCCATTGGTTAACTGGATGGAAAAGCTGGTGCCGTTCTTCAAAGTTTTTGGACCAGGGGATATTGAGATTCCCACGTCAGCTGGCGCGAGCTCTTTAAGGGTTTCGAAGAGGGGCTTCTCTCTGGCCGCCAAGAATTCATCATACGCGATTTGCGGCTTCTCACCTGAGGCGGCCGCCAGCAACTCCATGAATACATGGAAATAGGCCTTTGTGAGGGGGCTGCGGTAAAGCTCCTGGTCGACCAGGTACGGATGAATGACCTTGTCGTCCCAATCGGCACGCTGCTCTCTATACTCTGGTGTAAATCCCGTGAAGGCCACAGTGCGACCCTGGCCGTACTTTCCAATCACTAACAGCGGATTTCCGCGGATGCTCAGTATCTCTTTGGCGGTAGGTTTGATCTGGACCTCGTTATAACCCGGGAGACCAAATGCGTTCAGTCCGCCATCACTCCACTCTGTATCCCTTTTGTCCGATAGGCCGATTGCCTTGAGAGGTGCGAACTCGGAGAACATCGAGGTGCGTTCGCTGGCTTGACCCAATACCAGATCGTAGCGTGTGCGAATCTCGACAGGAAGAATGTCAACGAGGGAAGTAAAGTCCAGGCAGGCTCCCTCTCCAAAGCCGCCATGAAAGCTGCCACGACCGCCGGTGTGAACAAAACCCACTCCGGCGCGGATGGCATTTTTCAGTCCATCTGCTTCCCGGTTATCCAGCAATTTCCAGAGCGAATCGAATGAGGCAAGCCAGACAACGTTATACTTTTCCTTGAGCTTTTCTCCTTCGCTTAGCTGTGCCAACTCCGCAAGCGATTGTTCATCAATGACGTCCACTTTCACTCCGGTGGCGCGGATCATTTCTGCGATCGGTGAGCTGTATTTCTTCTGGCCAATCAGTAGCAATCTAAGCTGGCGAGTGAAGAGCTTTGGGGTCACTTTGATAAACGTGGTATTGGTGGCTGGGAGCTTGCCATCGTTTCCCGTCGCTTGGCCGCTCAGGGCATATACACCCGGAATCTCTGGCGCAACCCATTCGACAATTCCCATTTGTTTCTTGTCGTCGGCGGGAACAGCTCCATCGAAATCCTTGCTCCAAACCATGCGACCAGAGAGGTCCTGAATCTGACAGTGCAACTTGACAGCCATGTCTCGCGGGTAGTCATTGATGACCCAAACTGGAATTTCAAGCCGCTTGCCGGTGGTCTGGGATTCCAACGCTTCCTCGTACGCAAAACTCAACGCCAAGCGCGCCTGAGCTTGCTTCAACGCGTAGTAACTCATCTTGGGAACGCGAAAGTAATCGATAACTCCCCATCGGATTCCAGGCCATACCTCTCCGTAGTCCCAAATGCGTGTGCCATTAACAGGCTCATATTTCTTGCGGCGGTACGCCTCGGTCGCGTATTTCAGCAAAAAAGACTGATAAAGTTGTGAGTCATCCACCAACTCGCGCACTGACTCAATGTGGCGGTCGACATATTGATTCACGCGATCGAGCAGGCTGGCCACACCATCGTAGTCGAAGCTGCTCAAGTATGAATATGCCGAGATGTTGATGGGCAGATTGTGCCATCGAGGCAGACCATCATCGCGATCTTGCCACATGTCCTCCGGAGAAAGTTCCTTCTTAAGGCTTTCCAACGAAGGAAGGGATAAGGAGCCGTACTCGGAGACGAATCCCGTCTGCGCCCGGAAGTGCTGATTGTAACTGTCTGTGTTACCCATTCCTGCATTGCCCATCCAAAAGTGTTGCTCGCCCATATCGCAGAGACTCGGGTGATAGACAGTCCCTGGGGCGAGATCCGCAACCATTCTTCCGATGGCATCGGAATACGACCCATAGCCGTACTGCTCAAAATCCCAACTCCCCACGCCCCAATGGCCTCCTTTGGCGTGGGCCTCGGCGAAGGCCGCCCATTCGATGATGGAAGGGTGATTGCGAAGAGCAACGATGATTTGCCGAACCTGGTGGAGCGATTCCTGCACGAAAGCCTCACCATGGGGGTTGGAAGCGGAGAGAGCATCAATCGGGCCATCCTGATTGAAAGGAAACTCGAAAATTTCCAGAATCCCCAGGCGATCGCAGAGGTCGTAAAATTCCGGCTTTTCGACTACCGTGAATGCGACGAGATGGTTGAGATTGGCCGCCTTATAAAGCTCCAAGTCCTTCAAGAAGGTATCGCGCGTCGGTTTGCTGCCATAGTAATCGGACATCGGATACCACGCGCCTTTCAGGAATACGCGCTTGCCGTTAAGCCAATAGCTCATGTCGCTTTTGACTTCAATGGTGCGAATTCCAAACACCACGTCGCGGGAATCCCCCCCACTCTTCTCACAGGAAATGGCAGCGCTAAGCCTGTACAGATTCGGCTCGCCCAGGTCCCAAGTCCACCAAAGACGTGGGTTTTTGACATTCGCTTCCAGAGTGAATTGGTTTTCTTTAGGATGCAGGCTCAGGGCTTGCTCGGGAAGGACGAGCGATTCATCGGCAAAATTGTCGGGGCTAATCTTTAACTTCAAAGTGGCTTGAGCAGCATACTCATCGTAATTTTTGATCGTCCCTGAGATTGCCAGCCTGGCACTTCCGTCGGCATTAAGCGATTTCGTCGAGACAAAGAGGTCCTCTATTACGGCAGAATCCGAGCTCACCAGCCTGACGTCTCTCCAGAGGCCCATGGGGAAGGCGGCGTTACCATCAGCTGGGATCCCGTCCCAATAGGGGCCGAAGAAGAACGGCGGTTGATCGACATGCATTTGATTCTGGGGATCTATGGTCGTCCAATCCCCCTTCATGTATTCGAGGAATCCTCGTCCCTTGGGAATCCACGGGCAAGTCACCTTCACTGCCAAGACATTCGATTCTCCGAAGCGAACTTTTCGGCTGATGTCGTAGGAGAACGATACATAGCCTCCCTCGTGCTCGCCGAGTTTTTCCCCATTCAGCCAAACGCTCGCAAAGTAATCTACGCCGTCGAAGATCAATCGCAGGAGTCTGCCTTCATCGCTTTTGCTGACCACGAACTGTTTCCGGTACCACCACTCCTTCTCGTTCACCAAGCTCAACGCCTTGCTCTGATAGTACAGATCCATTCCACGAAGGCCGATCTGCAGTTGAACCTCGCCCGGGACTTCGACAGTTCGAAATGAGTGATCATCGAAGCCGGGGAGATACGCTCCCTGCTTTTCGCCTACACCCATCACAAAGGAACCGAGCTTCCAATCGCTTCCACTCAAAACGGTCTCCCTGGTTTCTCGCATCGCTGAAGGTTGTGCATGCTGAGCCAGCGTGGATTGCCCTGCCATCAGTGCAAACGCGGCACAAACTGAAAGAATGTAAAAGCAGTTTTTCATAGGGATCTCCATTAGCTTTAAGCCAAATTGGCGGACGGCAAGGTTAACCTGGATCAAATCGCACTTCATTTGAAACCGGAGGCTTACTGACTCCTTTTTGAAACTACTTTACGCTTGGGGGAGCTTCATTCTCATCCAGTGGAACTGGTCGAAGCTCTCCCAGCATTTCATGGATTCGGATAATCCCCCGATCCACCATGCGCTCGCCGGCGCCAACTTCGATCCAGGTCGAAGGGTGAGCCGCTCCGTAACCTCCCCATGTGGCGGCGCCGATGGTGGGGAAGTACCCGTAATACCCATTCGTGTAGCCGAGGAAAAGACAGTCACTCACCGGGCAACGCTCGCGCCATAGCATTTGAAAATCAACGAAAGGCTCTCCTGGCATGGTGAGAATGGCGATCCGCTTATTAATAAGGACAGTTGTAACCGGCAGCTCATAGCTGGCTTTGGTCTTTGCTGCAATTGCCTGGGCATTACGCGGATCTGCCGCGAGCCATTTCGCGCCGTCCCACCGGGGACCAAAGAAAATTCGGTCAGTTTGAAATTGCAAGCTGGGAGTAGCATCTACGACAGTGTGTATCTGCTGCGCGACGCGGGCCGCCACCTGTCCCAGCTGGCTTCCGGCTCGTTCGCAAAGTTCCACAGCGCCCTCAGGAAGTGGAGTTACTGCGTTAAGCGGATTGATGTCACCATCGGCGCCCTGCAGAAAGAATGTGAGAGTCTTTCCACCAAAAGTCTCATCTACCACGCGCGTCATTACTCCAGGAAAATCCGCCGAGTAGAGTTGATTATCCGGGCCATAGATGACGGGGTGACAGGCGTAGTTGACTAGAATCGCCAGTGGCTGGCCGTTCTGATCGTCCACACGTATGACCGCGACTGTTGGATCAATCGGAGAGGTGGGCACACCATTCGGATTCTTCTCAAACCAAGTTACGCTTCCATCGTGATTATGTCGCAAACGATTGTGACCGATATAGGCCAGCCCATAGCCGACGCCCAACCGTGCAGCCACCCGGCGGCTTGCCGCTTCATGAACTGCTTCTGCGATTTTGTCGACAGCTGCGGCCTCCCACTCGGCAGGCGACGCTGAACCGGGGATGAGCGCAGGCCCGGAGTGCGTGTGAATCGCCGTAACCAGAATCTCCTTTACATCCGCTTTCACTGCTTCTCTTAGACGCTCCATATAAGTTGGTTCGAAGGGCGCGATTAAATCTACGTCTACGAGCGCCAACTGCAGCGCGCCCACTCGTAGCACCAGGACTCGAGCGCAGAGCGGATCCCGCACGCCAGTCGCGGTACGGCCCGAGCCCGGATATCCTTGGAGATGAAGTCCGAGGGGAGGCGTGATGTCCACGCGCGCCACGCCAGCTTCAAGAGACTGCGTGCGCGCCACCGAGCAAGTCAGTAGAGCAAGCAAAAGACACGTCAGATTGCGCCACGTCATCATTTATCACTGGTCCTTTCGTTGAGGCTGCCCGCTCCTGCCTGCCATTGAAGTTTCTGGATTCCTTTAAGAAGAGCGTTTGCAAGTTGGCGAGGCATGGTCAGGTGTTTCAGAAGTGAAGTAAGTGTCCGAGGTCCTAAACAAGTCATATGTATGCAATTTGCCTGTCCAATGTCAAGCTGATTCTGGCGCCAGGGCCGTGCCATGGCCAAGCCAGACGTAATCAAGCCCGAGGATTGCGATTTATCCTTTCTTTTCTTGGTTTCTTGGAAGCCACCCGGATGCTTGGCTCCGCAATTTGAGGCTAATCTGAACAGTTGATTTTCGTGAGTTGTTTCCCCGATGTCCGGAATGCTGGCCAGCAGGGCGGAGCGCACCATAAATTATACTTGACAAATGAACTATCTGTCGTGTATAGTGCCCATATATCAGCATATATACTTCATCACTGTACTATATGCGAAGGTGCTTCCTGGCGTGACACATGCACTCAGCCGTTCAGCCGCCCCCTGGACCGCGAGCTTGTTGAATGTGGACACGCCTGTTCATTCAGGAGGTTCAATGAATCGTATTACCAGTAAGGTCAGCTTGTGTTTCCTCGCGTGGATCACCTTGTTGGCATTGCCGATTCTGGCACAGACAGGAGCAATAACGGGGACCGTGGTCGACGCGCAGGGCAGCGTCATTGTGGGAGCTACGGTGAAGGCCGTGGATCAGCAAAAGGGCGCATTGATGCGTGAAACTGTTACGGGCGGAGACGGCTTGTTTATGCTGCACCCGCTGCAACCTGGAACCTACACCGTCCGCGTGAGTGCCAAAGGCATGAAAGACTTAGCGCGGCCAGACATAAACCTTGACCAATACCAGGTCCTTGGTCTGGGACAACTGACGATGAATGTCGGAGCGGCCACAGAAACAGTGACTGTAGAGGCAACCACCCCGCTGGTGGAAACCGCCACGGCAGACCACTCTGCGGTCATCGATTCGCGGCAAGTCACCGAAATAAGCATGAACGGGCGGGACTTCCAATCGTTGATCCGTACCTTGCCAGGTGTGGTCTCAAACGATGCATCAGACTTCCGTCTGGCGTTCAACAATACGGACTCGTTCCACGTAGATGGATTACGCGGCAGCAATAATAACGTCTATTTGGACGGCGCGGTCAACACGGACGTGGGCGCGAATGACGGTCAGTTCACGCAATTGAGCATGGATGCCGTTGGCGAGTTCAAACTGCAAACGAGCAACTTCTCCGCGGAGTATGGTCGGAACCCGGGTGTCCGAATTGCGATCGACACGAAGAGCGGGACCCAGAACTTCCATGGCACAGTTTATGAATTCAACCGCGAGAATGGCTTCGACGCAAATCAACTGTTCAACAAGATACAGCCCAATGGAATTGCGCAGACGCCTGTGCCGAATTCCGAGTTGCGTTTCAACCAATACGGCTTCAACGTCGGCGGGCCGATTCCTTTGTGGAAAGCGTCGCACTACCGCTCGCCGAAAATGTTTTTCTTCTTCAATTTTGAGGGCACAAAAGCCCTACGGCCAAACGGCGGCACAACCTACAGCATGCCGAACCCAGCGCTGCTGGGAATCGGGACGCCTAACGGCGCTGCCGATTTCTCTTCGCTCCTCAAAACCGACGATATGTGCGCTGACAGTCTTCCGGCGGGCGGCACGTGTCCCTCGGGGCAAGGGCCAATCGGCTACAAGGTTGGCACAGTTTTCGAACCCGGAACGATCACTTACAACAGTGCCCAGCAGATTACGGGAGGTACGCCTTTCCTGGGCAACGTAATTCCGAGTTCGATGTTCAGTTCGCAGATGCCAGCGTGGGTGAACTACCTGAAACCCTTCTACAAGACGGGAGCCTATCAGGATCCCAATAACCCCGCGAACTTCATCATCCCATGGCAGGATACGTACACTTTTGACAAGCACCAGGAAGTAGTGCGCTACGACTGGAACATCAATGCGAAGACCAACTTCTTCTTCCGCTGGGTTGATGATTCCCAGCGTGAGGCACAAGGGTTCGGAATCTTCGCCGGGAACACCTTCCCAGGTGTCCCGGGCTATCGAAAAAAGCCAGGTTCCAGCTGGTCATGGAACCTCATGAGTCAGGTTTCGCCGACCATCACGAATGAATTCATCTTTGGCTATAACCACCTGACGCAGGTCCTGGGTCTCAATCAGGCTCAGCCCCTTACAGACAAGACCAAGCTGGGGTTCACCTACGGCGACCTCTTTCCGAACGCAAACCCCTTCAACCTCGTACCTGCGTTTGCGGCGGACTGGGGCGATCTGTATAGCTTCCCAGGATTCCCGGGATGGACCAGCGAGGCGCGCGCCTTCACCTGGACAGACAACGTCAGCAAGGTTTCGGGTCCGCATACCGTGAAATTCGGCGTGTTCTTTGACTACAACCAGGCTGGCCAGCAGCCCTGGGTACAGTCCATGCCGTTTATCGACTTTGTGGATGGTGGTTCGAGCTTCACCAAAAATACGAACAACGGCATCGCCAACTTGGTTTTGGGCAACTACTACTCTGTGAACCAAGGAAATGGAATCTTCTTTGGGCAGTTCCGCTTCCACCAGCTTGAAATGTACGGGCAGGACAGTTGGAAGGTGAACCGGAAACTCACTCTTGATTATGGCTTAAGGTGGGCCTATCTCGGGCCGACTTACACGGTCAAGCCCTTCTTGCAGTACTACTTTGACCCAAGCAAGTACGACCCAACGCAAGCGGTCACGATCGACACCAGAAGCACGAATGTCCAAGCGGGCATTTTCAACGGAGCCATTTGCACCGTCAACACACCTGCTAACCCCGTAGGCGACATGGAAATCAATCCGTGCGCAGGGCTAACCAATTATGGCAATCCCTACAACGGCATGGTTCAGGAGGGCAACGGCATTCCTCCGGGCTATGTGGATCACAAATTCCTCAACTTTGAACCTCGCTTGGGGTTTGCTTACGACCCAGGTGGCAACGGCAAGACCGCCATCCGGGGCGGCGTGGGAATCTTCCACGAGCGCATCCGGCAAAACGTCAACAACTTTGACGGTCTGGGCAACCCGCCACTGGTCTCCCAACCGACAATTTACAACGGAAGCATTGATACCCTAAGCTCCTCGCTTGCGTCTCAAGGTGCGCTGCTGCCATCGGCTACCAGGACCCAGGACAAGAAAGGAAGCATCCCCGTGTTGTACTCCTGGAGTTTTGGCGTACAGCGCGAGCTGCCATGGAAGATGGCCTTGGACGCGGCCTATGTCGGAAACCAGGGGCGCCACCTCCAATACATGGTGGACCTGAACCAATTCCCTGTAGGGTACACAACCAGCAGTACCACGGTCGTTCCCCCCAACAGCACTTGGCTTGCCGCCGCTCCCTACAAGGGCTACACAAGCGTCAACTACACAGATTTCGGCGCCAACAGCCAATACAACGCCTTGCAAGTCCGGCTACAGCGGCGCTTCTCCAAGAGCCTTACCTTGAGCGCCGACTACACCTATAGCAAAAACATTGATTTGAGCGACAACGATGACAACTTCACCCCTGTGCGTGATCGCTTCCATCCCAAAATCGATTACGGGCCAAGCGGATGGGATCGTCCGCATGTGTTTAACCTGAACTACGTCTACGACCTCCCCGAATTCAAAAATAAGAACGCCTTCCTGCGCTACGTCGCCGGCGGTTGGGAAACCTCCGGCGTTATTCGCGCATGGAGTGGGACGCCGCTCACCGTCACCTGCGGAGGCAATTCCGGGACAGCCTCTGGCGGTGTAGGGAGTTCTGCGGGGAACTACTGCGATTTGGCTCCAGGGGTGAATCCTTACGCCGTAGGCCACAAGTCTCTCGATCCACAAGACGCAAATGGGGATTATTCCCTCACGCAGTGGCTTAACCCATTGGCGTTCCTCCAACCGCAACAGGGCACCATCGGCAACACTGGACGCAACCAGTTCCGCGGGCCGGGTTACCAGAACTGGAACCTGTCCCTCTTCAAGAACTTCAACATTAAGGAGAACTTGCGCTTGCAACTCCGGTTGGAGACCTTCAACACCTGGAACCACGTCCAGTATGGTGGTGACAGTTCTGGGGTGTCGACCTACTTCGGCACGACTGCAGCCGGCCAACCGGTGTCCCTGAATACGGTATCGAACGGACAATTGGTTGCCGGTACAGTCGGCGACTCTGGTAAGCTCACTACCGCCCGCGATCCGCGCCAGATTCAGCTTGGCGCAAAGTTCCACTTCTAACCCCCAACCCCGGCGAGGCCGCGCTCGCTGAACAGGCAGGCGCGGCCTCCTCTGGCTCACCATTTGCACAGTGGCGGACGGAAAACGGAGTTGGTAAATGATCCGAATCCTGATCGCGGTTCTCACAGCGGTTCTCCTCGGCCCGACAACCTCAGCACAGTCCGCACAAAAGACGTTTGAAGGTGCTTCCGAGTCGCTCAAAAACGGCGACTACGCGGCCGCGGAAAAGGGCTTTCTCGAAGTGCTGAAGGCCGAGCCGCAGAACGTCGGCGCCCTCGGCAACCTCGGAGTGGTTTACTCCCGTACCCTTCGCTACGCGCGGGCCATCGAAGTGTACAAACAAGCCCTCCGCATCAGCCCACGCGAAAAAGGCATTCTTCTAAACTTGGGGCTCGTGTACCTCAAGCAAGATGATTATGAACAGGCACGGCCTTACTTTCAGCGCCTGCACCGCTCGGATCCCCGGAATGCCCAGGCTGGGAATCTATTGGCCACATGTCTGGTGTATGGAGGAGAGCCGGCCGCCGCACTCGAACTATTGAAGCCTCTTGCGGCCTCTCATCCGGAACCGGCCACCTTATATCTCCTCGGCGTTGCATATTCGCGAAGCGGACAAACACAAGCCGGTGAAAAGGTATTCGCAAAATTGCTTTCGGATGGCTCAACAAAAGCGCAAGCCAGCTTTCTGCTGGGCCAAGCCTATTACGATTCCGCACGATTCGACGACGCGGCGCAGGCATACAAGAGCACATTGGAAGTGGATCCAAATTTCCCTAATGTTCATCGCGAACTCGGCAAGGTGTACATCAGCCTGCGGCAGTATGAACAGGCAGAAAAGGAGATTCTGGAGGCCCTGAAGCGCAGTCCCGATGATCCAACTACGATTTATTTGCTTGGAGCGCTCTACGTGCAGATAGAGCGGTACGCGGAAAGCATTCCGTATTTGGAGCGTGAGGTAAAATTGACTCCCGATGCTTGGGCGGGCGCCATGTTTTTGGGAAAGGCGAAGCAGAAGTTGGGGGAGCACCAGGCGGCCGTCACCTACTTGCAGCAGGCAGCACAGCTTAATCCGGATGAGCCTTCCATTTTCTACCTCTTGGGAAACAGCTTGAAATCCCTCGGACGCAATGAGGAAGCCAAAGTGGCCTTTCAGCGCGTATCTGAATTGCATGCCAATTCCTTGAATCGGGAGAAGAAAACCCTGGAAGAACTCCATGTGGCCGGGACAAGATAGACTCTGGCCGGCCCCACTGCAGTGGTTTGCGTGAAGCAACCCTTGGGAAGAACAGGCAGACACGCGATGCAGATCCAATTTGTACAACGAGACGGGGGAAGCGGCCTAGTGAGAGACTCTATGACCAGCGGAAGACCATGGATGGGTTCTTTGATTTGCATGTGGACGATGGGTGCACTGAGTTTTGCTTCGCCCGAGCGGGGCTCTGCACAGGGTATGGCCCAGGGCGTTCCACCACCGCCAAACGCCAAGGCCATCAAGTGCAAGGACCGGCCTATTCCTCAGTTAGTGGACGTCACGGAGAAGGCGGGAATTCACTTCACGCATTCCTCGGCGCCGGAGGCGCGCTACATCGTCGAATCCATGAGCGGCGGCGTGTTGTTGCTCGATTACGATCGTGACGGTTGGTTGGACATCTACTTTACGAATGCCCCGACGCTGGAAGACGTGCAAGAAGGGAAGAAAGCAACTGGAGCGCTCTACCACAACAATCACGACGGAACCTTCACCGATGTGACTGAGAAGGCCGGTGTTGGCACGCCCTGCGTTGCTATGGGCGGAGCCGTGGGAGATTACAATAACGATGGCTGGCCAGACATTTACGTCACCTGCCTCGGGGGAAACGTGCTGTATCGCAACAACGGCGACGGCACGTTCACCGATGTCACAAAGCAAGCGGGTGTGACCGATGGCCGGTGGTCCATGGGAGCGGCCTTCGGCGACTATGACGGCGACGGCTTTGTGGATCTAATGGTCACGAACTACGTGGATTTCGACCTCTATCATCCCCCCAAGTTTGGGAGCGGGTTGACCTGCAAGTATATGGGAGTTGATGTGCAGTGCGGACCTCGTGGACTGAAGGGATCGGGCGATTCGCTTTTCCACAATAATGGAAACGGAACCTTCACCGACGTTTCGAAGAAGGCGGGCGTGGATGATCCCGCCACTTACTATGGCCTCACGACCATCTGGGCCGACTTCAACAATACGGGTCGGCCGGACATCTACGTGGCCAACGATTCCACCGCTGCCTATCTCTATCGCAATGATGGCAACGGCAAATTCACGGACATTGGCTTGGAGTCCGGCACGGCACTGGGTGAGGATGGCCACGAGCAAGCGGAAATGGGGATCGCGATCGGGGATTATCTGCACACCGGGCGCCCTTCGCTCGCGGTGACCGATTTTGCTCTGGATAACACACCAGTGTATCGGAACGACGGCAATTGGAATTTCGAGGATGTTTCGTATTCATCGGGAGTCGGACTCGTGTCTGTTCCTTGGGTGAAATGGGGCATCGCTTTTGTGGATTTGGACAACGATGGCTGGCTGGATTTGGTGACGGTGACCGGGCATGTCTATCCCCAGGTGGACCAGCTTGCTTCGGGCGCGAAGTTTCGCGAGCCAAAGCTCGTTCAATACAACCTGGGAGACGGGACGTTTTGCGATGCTAGCGATCAATCGGGCCCAGCGGTCCAGCAGCCGAGAGTCTCACGAGGCTTGGCGGTCGGTGATCTCTTTAACGACGGCAACATGGATTTAGTGGTGGAGGATCTTGTGGGAAGTCCGATGCTGCTGCGAAATCCCGGAGTTGCAGGCCGCCATTGGGTGAGCTTTGAACTGGCCGGCACAAAGAGCAACCGCCTGGCCATCGGCGCCCGTCTGAAGATTGTTGTGGGAGGCATAACACAAACCGAGGAGATACACAGTGGGGGCAGCTATCTCTCGCAGCACGATCTTCGCGTCCATTTTGGTCTTGGCGCAGCAACGAAGGTAGACACTCTCGAGGTGCGCTGGCCCTCGGGAGCAATAGACACGATGAAGGACTTGCCGGCAGATCAGTTTTACGCCGTGCTGGAAGGAAAGGGGATTGTGCCTCCTGAGCAGATCAGGCCTCACTACTGATCCCACGAAATCATCCGTGGTTCAGAGCAGTTGAGGGCTTTCATCGTAAGCTGAATCTGCTTGGGAGCAACGAATCAAGCGGGGCCACTTGTCGCCGGCGAGAGTGCGCTCCGCAGTCGGAAGCGAAGGAGAGTCTCTTGGGACCACGAAAAGCGCATCGCGGAGCAGCGCCCAGAACGCGGGAGCAGCAAGAGGCTCATGGCAGGGCACTCTCGAGAGTCGGTCAGAAGGAGTTGCGTCTTCTTCGCCTTATTCATTCAAGCCGCAAGATTTCGCGTATGGAGCTGGCGAAAAGGACGGGTGCAAGCGCAGCTTCTATGACGGCAATCGTCCAGCGACTGATTGACAGGGGCCTAGTCGTTGAGACGGGGAAGAGCGAAACAATTGCCGGGCGGAAGCCGGTCTCCCTTAGTTTACGCCCCGATTTAGGATCCGTAGTGGGGGTGGACCTGGGGTCGTTTCTTCTCCGCGTAATCGTTGCGGATGTCCTCGGTAATATTACGCACAAGGTTGAACTGGAAACACGGATGGCTGATGGCCGTGAGCGCGTCTTGTCCAGGACATTTGCCGCCATTCAAAAGGCTATGGATCACTCTCAGTTGCCTCGGTCTGCCTTCAAAGGAATCGGGATGGCGCATTCAGGTGTAATTGATAGCCGAAAGGGAATCGTGCTTTGTTTCCCGCGGCCAGGTCAAATGACGCAATGGCGAAATGTGCCGCTTCGCCAAATGCTCGAGAGCGAATTTGGCATGCCCTGCATGCTCGATGACAGCGCTCGCATGATGGCACTGGCGGAAAAACATTTTGGGCAGGGCCAGGAGATATCCGACTTTTTGTTTGTAGAAGTCGGAATGGGAATTGGCGCTGCACTCTTCATTGACGGAAAACTGTACCGCGGGCCGGGCGGGAGCGCCGGCGAACTTGGACACATGACCGTAGACGAGAACGGGCCGCTGTGCTCTTGCGGCAACAATGGCTGTCTGGAGGCGTTGGCATCCTGCGCAGCCATTATTCAGAAGGTGCGGGCGGGAATCCAGCAAGGGGTGAATTCAAAAGTAACTGAGCTGGTGGATGGTCATTTAGACCGCATCAGCATCGAAATTGTTGTGCAGGCGGCCCGAGAAAACGACACGCTCGCCCTGCGCGTTCTGGATGAAGTTGTTTCCCACATCGGCGTCGTCATGGCTGACGTCATAAACCTCTTAAACCCTGGCGTGATCATTTTTGGCGGCCCATTGTTCCGTGCCGCGCATGAGTGGCTGTTGGAAAGATTGACCCATGTGATCCGGCAGAGGGCGCTGGAGAAGTCGGCAAGCGATGTGCAACTGCGAGTGTCGAACCTAGGCGGCGAGGCTGCTGCCCTGGGAGCCGCCAGACTCATCTCCAGTGAAATTCTCGAAGATTTGTACGTCGAAAAGGTTCCGCCACGTAGCAACCATTCGAGTCGCCGTTAGGCTTGCGACTTGGATAAACCGGAATTTCGCTCCGCACGATCCGATCAACATTCCCGTTCGGTGCTTGAACGGCACAATTCAAAGGGAAACCAAATGAAAAGCCAGGAACTGAGCGACAAAAGCGAATCAGCGCACGGAGAGATTCTCGCGATTGATGGCGGAAAAACAACCCGTACTGATCCTCTGCCTCTAGAATTCCCGGGTGTCCATCACATGGACGAGGAAGAGGCACAAGCTGCCCTGCGAGTGGTCCGAGCTCGCTCCCTTTTCCGGTATTACGGAATTGACCTTAAGGGCGAGGTGGCGGCCTTTGAAGCGGAATTCGCTCAATTTTTGGGTGTGCCGCACGCCTTGGCCGTCAGCAGCGGAACGGGGGCGCTGCATGTCGCTCTTTCGGCGTTGGGAGTGGGACCCGGTCAGGAAATCATCATTCCGGCGTACCTATGGGTCTCCGTCGTAGCGGCGGTTGTGAATCTCGGGGCCATCCCGGTTTTGGCTGAAGTTGACGACACCTTCTGCTTGGATCCGCACGATGTTCAACGACGGATTACGCCCCGAACAACCGGCATCATCGTCGTCCATATGAGCGGAGCACCGGCCGATTCGCCCGCATTACTCCAACTCGCGCGAGATCACCGGCTTTTCCTGCTCGAAGATTGTGCACAGTGCGCGGGGGGTGCGATCCACGGCAAGAAAGTCGGGACTTTTGGCGACATGGGAATTTTCAGCTTCCAGATGAACAAGAACATGAGCAGTGGCGAGGGCGGTTGCATCGTCACCAGCAATCTGCGCCTCTACCAGCGGGCTGTTGGATGCCAGGACATTGGCTTTGCGCGGGACGGGGACGGCCGTGCCATGATCGAGAACCTTGAGCTTTGCTCGTGGGGGCGCGGCTATCGTCTGGACGAACTGCGTGCTGCTATCCTCCGCGTTCAATTGAAAAAGTTGCCCTCCATCATTGCGCATATGCGCCGGAGCAAATACCACATCCAGCAGCAACTCGAAAAGTACCCCCGGTTGCGCTTACGAAAGATTGTCGATCCTGAAGGGGATACCGGTTGCTTCTTAATCGTGACTTTTGAGGATGGGGAGATTGCCAAGAAGGTGAATCTTGCGCTGCGGGCAGAGGGGATTCGGACTTCTTCCCAGGGCGTCAACAACGTTCTCATGACCGACTGGGGTCTCCACATCTATTCCAATATCCCTAGCTTGGTGCACAAAGCTTCTGTCGACCGCGCGGGCTTTCCCTGGAATCTTGCTGAGAATCAGCAATCGCAGCCGCATTACGCACGCGGCACTTGTCCCGTGGCAGATAGTTTGTTCGAGCGCAGCCTCCTCCTCGCAATTCCTTCTTGCCTCACGGAAAAGGACGAGGATGAAATCATCCACGCTTTTCGCAAAGTCCTCAGCCATCTTCTTCCGCCCGCCAGCACGGAGAGGGCATGAAAGACATTTGCAAGCAGGCTTTTCCGAATTCAGTCCCGATTTCAGTGCCAACTGCACCCGAGGCGCAGTTCATTAGGAGCCCATGATGATCCCTCGGAGCCGTCTTCGACAAATCTCACCATTCCTTTGTGGGGCTTTGCTCGCCGGACTGTCGCTTCCCTTATTGACTCGAGCCCAGACCATCCCTCAAGAAGTTCCTCCTCGCCGCTGTACCCAACTCGCCGACGGTTTCAGCGTGAATCTTCCGCTCCCACGAGAGCCGCGTCTGCCATGGACGCAACGTTGGTGGACTCGTTTATTCGATTCGGGAGTCAAGTGGGTTCGCCTCGGGCAGTATGAAAACACCTCCGAGAAGACGGGTTGGGATTGGGTGGAGCAGAGCCCCGGTGTTTATAAGGTTCTTCCAGAAGTCGATGAAGCGGTGCGCTCGCTCGTGGAGAACGGCATTTCCATCGAGATGCAGCTCTGTTACAGCAACCCGCTGTATCAGGGAGATCCGCGAAGCAGGCCCAAGTATATCGAACCCGCGCCAGCATCGATCGGCCCGCAAGATAAACCCCCGAATCCCATTTTCAAAGGGCTCGAGGCTGAGGATGAGATTGAAGGTTTCCTGAATTACGCACGCTTCATGGTTGGTCATTTCAAAGGCAAAGTCCGGGCATGGGAATTCTGGAATGAACCCAACATTGAATATTGGCAGCCTCACGTCGAATCGAATGAGCAACTGGCAGTTAAGGGGAGGCAGTACGGCAGGGTCTTGTGCCGATTTGCCGATGCCGTTCACAATGTTGATCCTCAGTCGAAGGTGATTTTTGGGGGAACGAGCTCCATCGATCCTTCGTTTGTAATGGCTGCGATTGCCTCCTGCCCCTCGAAAATCGATGTGATGGCCTACCATGCCTACCCTGGTTACGGCAGCAATCACGCACCCGAAGAAGTGGATGATTTAGTAGGCGCACAAGCCTTGCGTGAAGCAGTGCTGCGGTTTCCCGGGATTCGCAAGGACATCGAATTTTGGGATAACGAATGGAACGTCATTCCGAATTGGAAAAACTCGAATGAATCTGTGCAAGCACGGTACCTTTCGCGTTATTTTCTCGAAGCCAAGGCATACGGAGTAAGGGGTTTCCTCTGGGAGTTCATTCCCGGAACCGATGGAAACGAAAACGACCAATATGGGCTCCTCCACGGCGAAACCAAATCCGCCGACGCCTTCCAGCCGCGAGAGGCCTACCGCGCCTTTGAGGTAACGTCTGCACTCTTCGGGCAGACCGAACGCGACCTTTCCTGCGGAACCCTCAACGACAGGGACCCGCGTGTTCCGGAGAAGTACTCGCACGGACAATTTCGGGAATACTGCTTTCGCGACACCGTTTCCGGCAATCCGATTTATGCTGTTTGGCTGGCTGTTTACGCTGCTCCCGATGACCACTTTGCGCCGGTCACCGCTTGGATTCCGATCCCAGACCGGCAGATCCAGAATCCCCTCGTCATCGACATTCGTACCGGAAAAATCACGCCCGTAGCCTGGAGCGACAAAGAAGCAAGGACGATACAGGTGGAACTGAAAGACGGCATTCTTGCCGTGGCCGATACTTCTTATTTGAACTGGCCGCGAGCCCTGGAAGCCCCGGGACCACTCCAAGCTAGAAAACACGGCGACCAGGTCCTTCTCGAATGGAAAAGCGACGGGATCGCAGAGGCATTTGAAATACAACGCTCGATGGATTGGGGCGACTGGCAGGAGACTGCTCGCGTTGCAGCAGGCGCCACAACTTATTCAGAAAAACTGCCTGCGGGCCATCATATCAGCTATCGAGTGCGGAGTCTGAGTAATGGGACGGCATCTGCATGGTCAAATCCAGCTTGGATTGACAATTGACCGCACCTTATTCGCGCGGAGGAGTTTCTATGAGAAAGATGATCATTTTTCTGGCTGCTGCCGCATCGCTCGGCACACACGCGACGTGGGCGGCGCCGGGCGACACACACATCTGCAAATGGAAGGACAACAAGGTCGCCGCCTTTTCTGTTGGCGGCGACGATTCGCTGCGGAGCCAGACCACGTTTGCGATTCCGCTGATGACGCAACGGGGAATCTACGGCACCTGGTGGGTCAATACCGGACGCGGGCATGATGAACTCGGCTTCGATTTCATCGACGATCAATCCTACTGGGTTGCGGCCGTCAAAGCAGGGCATGATCTTGCCAGTCACACGTTGCATCACACCGGGGCGCGTGACGCAGCGGATGCGGATTGGGAGATCGGCGAGAACGCGCGCCGCATTTGGGCCATCCAGCCGGGAACCAAGATTCTGCTCTTCGACCGGGGCGGAGGAACAGTCTGGGATGTGAGCGAAGACGTAATTCAGCAGGCATTAGCGGAATATCACTGTTTGGAAAGTCGCGGCGCGCGGGCAGTAGACCACCAGACGTGGTTGATTAATCACACGGCTGCGGAGTTTCGCAGTTATGTGGATGCCGCAATCAAGGATGGCGGTTATCATACGCTTATTTTCCATGGGATCGGCCCCAATGCTGAATGGGGCGGGCAGAAGGACGGTGACGCGTTCGTCGCACTGCTGGATTACCTCTACGAAAAAAAAGACCTCGTCTGGAGTGATACCTTCACCAAGGTCTACAAGTACGTCGAGGAACGCGACAAATCCAACCTTGCCGCCAAAGAAGCTTCTCCCACCAGGATCCGGATTGGCTTAACCTCGGCTCTGGATACCTCCGAAGGCATGTTCGACAATCCGATTACGCTGCGCACGGAAGTGCCGCCGGAATGGAAGACTTGCACGGTCACGCAAGGGGATGTCTCCACCGTCTACCCTGTGGAAGCCGGGGTGGTGCAGTATTCCGCGGTCCCAAACGCAGGGGACATCAGCATCGTGCCCGGCGGCGCAACGAAGCCATTACCTGTTGCGGCAAACGCTCTCGCTCCGCTCCCTGCGGCGCCACCTGGTCCGCCAGTGCTGCCCACGAAGGTGATCGATGGATTCGACTACAAGAGCGACGCCCAGTTGAACTCCGCATGGTGGGACTTTTCCTGCGGCAACAAGACCACGATATCTCTCAGGCCTGCCGCGGGGAGTGAGGGCAAGCAAAACATGAAGTACATCCATGCCGCTGGCGACAAGGGCTTTTCAGGAAGACTGCGCCGGAATACGTCTCTCGATCTGAGTCCGTACGGCCACCTCTCCATGTGGATAAAGCCCTCCAACACGAAAGATCCGATTACTTTTCAGTTTATGGAAGCTATCCAAAGCGAGTTTTGGGAAGCCAGCTTCTTACCGCAGACCACGGAAGGCCAAACAATCATCCTTCCGCTGACGAAGGAGTACTTTCACCATCCAAGCTGGTTCGCGGGTGCTGAGGCAGATGGTGTCATAGACCTCAGCAACATCAAGCTCATGAGCATATACGTCAGCGGCAATGAGACTGGGGCAGTAGTTTTCGCAAATATTCGGGCAATCAAGGCAATGCCCGCATCGGGCTATATCCCCGTCGCCGCGACAGCGTCCACGCCAGCGCTCACGGAAACTGGCAGATGCACTGCCAAGAAATGAAGGGTGATTGGTTGTCGAGCGAAAGCCCTCGACAAAATGACCGATTGTACGTACAATCGGTCATCAGCAATTCGACGCAAAGTGGAGGGCTGTCGATGCGAAACACATTCGCCGGTGTGGATGTGGGCGGCACCAGGATCAAGATAGGCATTGCTGATAGCACGGGCCAGCTTTTCTCAAGCAGGGTGTTGGAGACCCGGGAATGCCAAGACGTCAAGGGCTTCCTCGATACTATCGCCGCCGAAATCAGTTCTCAATCGCGCGTCGCTTCTCACGTCGTTGCCGCAGCAGGGCTGGGCTGCCCGGGACGGATCGATTTCGCCTCAGGCAGAGTCGCATGGCTCAGGAGCAAGCTTGAGTTTCTTGAAGGGGTCCCGCTCGCGGCGCTGCTGGGCGAACGGTTGGGGTGTCCCGTCGTTTGCGACAACGACGTAAACACAATCTTGGCGGGCGAGATGCGCTTCGGCGCAGGGCGTGGCTGCCGCGACGTTGCAGCCGTGACCGTGGGCACCGGCATCGGCGGTGCACTCGTTCTCGGCGGGAACATGGTACGGGGTACCAACTGGGCCACCGGCCACTTCGGTTATATGTCGCACGATCCCTGGGGAGTCCGGCATGTTTGCGGCAACACAGGCATCGTCGAGGAGCACGCCTCCCAGAGCGGCATTCTGCGGCAACTGCGTAAAGCGCTCGAGGTGGGCGAAGTTTCACCACTTACTCAATCGCTTGCCCGTGGTGAGGAACCAGGCCTGCGCGAAGTCTTTGATGCCGCCGAGGCGGGCGACTCGCTGGGTCGTCGCCTGGCGGACAGGCTGACGTGCGAATTTGGAGTGCTCATTGCCAACCTCATTTACGCAATCGATCCGGAACTGGTTCTTGTCGGCGGCGGGCTTATCACCCATCGCCCCAAGGTTCTCGACGCCATCCGGAACGAAGTGGCGGCGCGAGTCGAGTACCTGCCACCCGGCGCCACAAAGATTCTGCCCATGGCCCTCGGAGACGCCGCCGGCGTACTAGGCGGGGTGGCTCTGGCGATGGATGCCGTGCCACAAATAAATGCGGGCTTGCACATCCAAGGAGAAGACAGATGACCAAGCAGGCTGCAACATCTATGCCGCGATGGGCAGAGGTGTTGATGAGTAAGTATGGGATCAGTGAGGTGCCACCCGCAGGTGTTGTACCGGACTGGCTGCGCGCCGAGGTCGCACAGACGCCGCTCTGGTACATCATTCGCGAGGCCAAGGAAGTCCGCCGCGCTCACCCATACCTTTTGATTGAGGAATTGCGCAAGCAACCCACGCAATGGCGCGAGATTGTGAGCACCATGCTTCCCGCAATTGAGTCGGTCGCGGATGCATTGATCGAGAGAGGCACCAAGGAAATCATCTTCATAGGTTGCGGGTCAGCTTTCTTTACCGCGATGCACGGCGAATTCGTGGTCGAGCGGCTTTCAGGCATCCGCTGCCGCGCGGTCGAATCGTTCGAGTTGCTTCACTACTTTCCCGACGTGGACTTGGCTCACGCCGTCGTTGTCGCGCACTCGGGCACCGGCGGAAGCATCGAGACGCGTGATGCGCTACAGAAGGCTCGCGAGCGGGGCTGCCTTACCCTTGCGATCGTCAATACGCCGGGGAGCCCACTCGAGCGCCTTGCGGAGCACTCACTCTGTTATGAGACGGCCCAGGGCTGCGGGCCGTGCATCAGCGTAATCAGCACGAGAATCGTGATGCAAACGCTGCTCGGACTCGAGTTGGGGCGTCGCCTGGGCAGAAGTGCCACGCGAATCGCGGAATTCCAACGGCAGATCGAGCGCTGCTCCGCGATCGGTAAGGCATTCCTTTCCACGCAGGAAGATGCCGTTCGTTCACTCGCCGAGCGCTACAAGGATATCTCTTCCTTTTTCCTTGTCGGCACGGGGCCGAACTATTTCTCTGCCCGCGAAGGCACGCTCAAGATCGAAGAAGAAAGCATTTGCGTCGGCAAAGCTTACCGCCCGGGTGACTTCCACCACGATGTGATCTCCATCCTGGGTCCGACCAACTGCACCATCGCAATCGCGGGCAACGAAACGACGAACCAGCGCATTGCCGACTGCCTGGATGTCGCGCGCGCCGCCGAGTCGGGGACGATCGCAGTCGTCTTCGATGGCAACGACTCCATCGCCAACCACGCGGAATACACAATCCAGCTTGAGAGGGGAATCGACGAGCTACTTACGCCCATTCCACTGACGCTCGTATTCCAGCTATTCGGTTACTACCGTGGAATTGCGCGCGGCTTCAATCCAGACACGCTTCGCAGCGACCACTGGCCGAACGCCAAAGCATGGATGACGGCGTTTCCCATCGGAACGCACTGAGGATGCGATGACGCTTGCGCCATTTCGCGCCTTCATTTTTGACTGTGACGGAGTGCTCGTCAACAGCGAGACACTCGGCCTGCGTTCCTTGCAGCAGGCGCTACATGAGGTGGGAGTGGAGCGCTCCCTTGACTCTCTCGCGCGCTTCTCCGGACGTAGTCACGCCGAAACGCTTGCGGAGCTGGAAGCAGAGAGCGAAGTGCCGCTCTTTGCGAAGGGCATCGCGGAGAGGATGGACGAGTGCTACATCCGTCTCACTGAACTCGAAGGATTGCAGCCTTGTGCGGGTATACCCCGGCTGCTCTTACAACTCTCGGCTTGCGGCATTCCCTTTACACTGGCGTCCTCTGGCCCACGCAGGAAGGTGCTCTTCAGCCTACGTGCTGCGGGTCTGGCGCTGGCCTTTCCTAGATTTGTCTGCGGAGATGACGTTGCGCGCGCGAAACCTGCGCCGGATTTGTACCTCTCGGCTGCCACGCTGTTAAGCGTGCCGCCAAGCGCCTGCCTTGCCGTTGAAGACGCCCCGAACGGCGTGCGAGCCGCACGCGCTGCGGGAATGCAAGTCGTTGCGGTGACCAACAATTTTGCAGCCTCAGCTCTGGCGGAGGCTGACCTCATTCTCGATTCGTTGTTGTATTTGCCCCTCGATTTTGTCCGCCAAGACCGCTCCTGGCTCGAGGGATTCCCGGATTGGAAAGAGTTACCGTTCCGGAGGGTCAGATGATGCTCGGGGCTGTGCTTCTCGTACTGCTCGCTGGCGTTATGAACGGGAGCTGGGCCACGCCGATGAAACGTGTGCGTGGCTGGCAATGGGAGCACATTTGGCTCGCCTGGGCTTTTCTCGGGATGCTGGTGATCCCACTGGTTGTCGCGGCGGCGACCGTTCCTTCTCTTCCGGCCGTTTACCGTATGGCTGGACCGGAACCGCTTGTGCGCACCGCACTTTATGGAATGTTCTGGGGCGCAGGCGCAGTGCTTTTCGGACTGGGGATCACCCGAGTCGGTCTCGCACTGGGCTTTGGCATCATCCTTGGCGTCGGGTCTTCACTTGGCGCCGTCGTGCCGTTCGTTAAGTTCCACCGTGACCGGCTCTTCACGACCACGGGCCTGTTGACGTTTGTTGGTGTGACCATCATCCTCGCGGGAGTCTCTGCTTGTGCGCGCGCGGGGCTTCTGCGCGAGGCAGCGACCCCGCAGAAACGAGGCGAGGGCTCGTTCGTGGTAGGCCTCATCATCTGCGTTCTCTCAGGTCTGGGAACCACCTTTATGAGTCTGGCTCTCAATGAAGCGGTGCCGATTTTCGCATCCGCAGAGACCCTGGGGATGCCCTCAACACGTTCCCTGAACGCTGTCTGGCCTGTGCTCCTTGGCGGCGGGCTGGTCGTGAATGCTGCCTACTGCCTTTTCCTGATAATCCGTCGCCGCAGCGTCGCGCACTTTCGCGAAGCGACGGTGACGAACGTCACTCTCGCAGCGGTAATGGCGGTGCTATGGTCTGGCAGCAACTTCGTCTACGGTGCAGGCGCTCGCGGTATGGGGACACTTGGTCTCGTCCTCGGGTGGCCCGTTTTCATGGCGGCCATTGTCCTCACGGCGAACGCCTGGGGCGTGCTGACTGGTGAGTGGCGTGGTGCCACGACGCGAACGATCACATGGGCCGGTTCGGGCTGCTTGTTACTCGTCGCAGGAGTCGTGCTGATCGCCGGGGCTGGGAGGACGTCGTAAGATGGCATTGCACGCGTCGGTGCCGCAACTGGCAGAAAGGGGCAAGACTATCCGGCACACACGGAACAAAGGCCACATGTGGATTGACCGCGCCACGCCGGTGCCACTGTACTTCCAGATCGCTGAACGTTTGCGCCACGACATGCGCGCCAAGAGAATGCGTCAGGGTGACCTGCTCACCACCGACGAACGCGTGCAGAAAGACTTCGGTGTCAGTCGGGCAACCGCACGCAAAGCGCTAGACGAGTTGGTCGACGAAGGGCTCGTCGAACGCATCACCGGGAAAGGCACCTTTATTAAAGGACCGAGGCTGCAGGTGCCCCTCCCCGCAATGTTAAGTTTCACAGAGGAACTCGAGCGGCGCGGCATGCGCCCTCGCACGAAAGTCGTTCGCGTGGAGTGGGCCCGCGCCTGCAAGCGCGCCGGACACGCTCTCGCCCTCCCAACTAAGGCGCGCGTGTTGCGATTGGAGCGCATCCGTTTTGCAGACGAAAAGCCGGTTCTTCACACCGTGGACGTTTTGCCCGCGCAACTCGGAATCGGCCCCACAGAGGACTTCTCAGGTTCGCTCTACGGACTGATGGAGTCGCACGGCGTGCTCTTGGCCGATTGCCAGAACATCATCGAGGCGAGTGTGACGGATGGTCGCCTCAGTAAGCTGCTTCGCGTGAAGAAGGGCTTTCCGGTGCTGGCGCTACGTCGCACAAGTTACGATACCGAGGGCCAGCCGGTCCTCTACGAGGAAGCAGCGTGCCGTGGCGACCTGTACAGCTACGCCATTCGTTTGACACGGAGACCTCGAGCCCCTTCGCAGCGGAAGTGAAGCGGAACATTGCGGCAAGGGCCTTGGCAGTCTTCGCACGATCGACCCACGACGCCATGGGCCGCAGGAGTTCCAAGGAGACGAAGTCATGAATCGACGGAATTTTCTGAAGAGCGCGGCAAGGGCATGCGCGGCCGCTGCTGTTGCAACGAATTCTCCCCGCGGGATGAAGCACGCAAATGGAACTATTGAGGACGTATCAGCCGCCCACATTCCAAGATGGCGGGGCTTCAACATCCAGGCAAAGTTCGGCTGGCCTGGGAGTCCCTACGACGGACCGGCGTTTGAGGAATTCGATTTCGCCACCATGGCGGAATGGGGCTTCGATTTTGCTCGCCTGCCGCTTTCCTACTGGAATTGGGGTAGCCGCGACGACTGGACGCTTATTCGCGAAGAACCATTGAAGAAGATTGATGCCGGAATCGAGCTCGGCAGGCAATACAACATCCACATCAATCTGAATTTTCACCGGGTTCCCGGCTACTGCATTAATGAAAGGGAACTGGAGCCGGCGGATCTCTTCACCGGAACGGCCCCACAGCGTGAGAAGGCCCTCAAAGCCGCCGCTTTTCACTGGAAGACGTTTGCGCAGCGATACAAGGGAATCCCAAGCCGCCAATTGAGTTTCGATCTCATCAACGAGCCGCCAAAGATGCGCTCCTACGAAGGCGCGCTCGAAGAACGCTACGTCGAAATCGTCAAAGCGCTCGTGACCGCAATCCGCGAAGTGGATCCGTCGCGGTTGATTTTCGCCGATGGAATGAACATTGGACAGGCGCCTGTCGAAGGAATCATCGGCCTGGGATTGGTGCAGAGCACACGGGGCTATCTTCCCAAGGCGGTCAGCCACTACACGGCGACGTGGGTGCCGAGGGACGAGTTCGAGACGTTTAATCCGCCCACTTGGCCCCTGAAAGATGATCAAGGAAAAATATGGGATCGCGAAAGACTGAAGCAGGAGTGTATCGAACGCTACAGAGTTTTGACCGACAAAAAAGTGCAGGTTCACGTTGGAGAGTGGGGCTGCTTCAACAAAACGCCTCACCAGGTTGCGCTCGCATGGATGACGGATTGTGCCTCTCTTTGGAGGGAAGCTGGCTGGGGCAATGCGCTTTGGAATCTGCGCGGATCGTTTGGCGTGCTCGATAGCGAACGAACGGATGTGAAATACGAGGGCTACAGGGGTCATAAGCTTGATCGCAAGATGCTGGAGATTTTACGGAACGCGTGAGAAATGACGATGAAAACCAGGTCAGTGATGCTGGGTGTGCTAGTGTGCGTGTGCCTTGCGGGGACCCCGCTGATGGCGCAACAGCCCGCGCCGGAACTACGGCTCAACGACAAAGAGTATTTCGAACTCCCGGGCCTGAACGTGATGGCTTTCCTGGACATCTATCCGGAGGGTCACCAGGCGGGTGTTAGCATCATTCAAAACGGAGTGCGCGTCGCGACCAACGGCGACCTCCGGCTGGATTCCACGCCCGGGCAGTGGCAACCGATGCCCAAGCAGGACAAGCGCTTGGTCGACCTGACGCACAACGAGATCACAACCTGGCTCTCCTATCCCGACACTGCGCGCAACCGCACCGGCTTCAATCCGATTGACTACCCCGATCTGCATCTTTCCTATCAGGTCCATGTGCGAGGCGAGGGGCAGGCCGTTCGCGTGATCGTGGACCTCGATCAGCCGCTGCCACAAAAGTTCGTGGGAAAAGTCGGCTTCAACCTCGAACTGTTTCCAGGAGATCTGTTTGGAAAGAGCTGGTACTTGGGAAATCATTCAGGAATCTTCCCGCGCCAACCCAACGGGCCTGACGAAAAAACAGCCGATGGCGATTTCGAACCCACGCCTCTCGCCACCGGCCCGCGGCTTTCCATAGCCCCCGAAGTCGAAACGCAGCGCATGCTCCTCGAAAGCCACACGGGCAATCTGCAGCTTCTCGACGGACGCAACAAACACAACAATGGTTGGTTCGTCGTGCGTTCCCTGGTGCCCGCGGGCGCGACCGCGGGCGCAATCGACTGGCTGATCAGCCCGCACGCCATTCCTGGTTGGATGTATTCACCTGTTGTCCACGTCTCTCAGGTCGGCTATCACCCGAAGCAGTCAAAAGTTGCGGTGATCGAGCTAGACGACCGCGACACCGGTCAGGACTCAGCCGTCTTAAAACGTATTCGCGAAGATGGCGGTTATGACGAAGCTCTAACCGCGAAGCCCGCGTCCTGGGGAAAATTTCTGCGGTTCAAATATTTGCAATTTGATTTCTCTAAAGTGTCTTCCCCGGGGATGTATGAGGTCGAATACCGCGGAACTCGCTCGCAGCCTTTTCAGATTTCCGCCGACGTTTACCAGCGCGGCATCTGGCAGCCGGTGATCGAACATTTCCTGCCCATCCAGATGTGCCACATGCGCGTAGAAGAGCAGTACCGGGTTTGGCATGGCGTCTGTCACCTCGATGATGCGCGGATGGCGCCGGTGAACTACGACCACTTCGATGGATACTTGCAGGGACCATCCACTTTGACGAAATTCAAGTCCGGAGAAACCGTGCCGGGATTGAATGTGGGAGGATGGCACGATGCGGGCGACGACGATCTGCGCATCGAATCACAAGCGGATGAAGTGGCCATCCTGGCAGCGGCCTACGAAGCGTTTGGTCTCACTTACGACGACACCAGCGTCGACGAAATCAATCATCTGGTGAAAATCCACGAGCCCGACGGCAAACCCGACGTCCTTCAACAGGTCGAGCACGGCGCGCTTACCCTGCTCGGAAGCTACAAAAACATGGGACGGTTTTACCGCGGGATCATCAGCTCCAACCTGCACCAGTACACGATGCTCGGCGACACTGCCAACGCCACCGACAACTTGTTTTACGACGGCTCATTGAAAGCGACGGAGAACACCGCGACACATTCGGGGCGCAACGATGACCGCTTTGTTTTCACGGAAGAAGATGCTGGGCACGAATACAAGGGCATTGCCGGCCTCGCGGTTGCGGGGCGCGTTCTAAGGAGCCTGGATCCCCAATTGGCGGAGGAATGCACCAAAGCGGCGGAAGACGCGTGGAACCAACAGCGCGGTGCCTCAAAGGGCTTCGACGAGAGGATCGAGGCAGCCGTGGAGTTGTGGCTTACCACAAACAAACCAGAGTACGAGCGAGTCTTGATTGAGAACCGCAAGGAAATTGTTACCCACTTCGGCAGTGTAGGCTGGGCGGTGGCGCGCATCGTGCACCGGCTTACAGACAAGAGCCTCGTTGCGGAATTGCATCAGGCAGCAGAGAAGTATTTCGCCACCATCGCGGATAAACAGGCTGCCACCCCCTTTGGTGTGCCCTACCGACCTTACATCTGGGGCGCAGGCTGGGACATCCAGCGATTTGGCGTGGAACAGTACTTCCTCCATCGTGCATTTCCCGACGTGGTCAGCGCCGAATATATGTTGAACGCGCTTAATTTTGTCCTGGGAGTCCACCCTGGCGAGAACACGGCCTCGTTCGCCTCGGGAGTAGGCGCGCGTTCGGCCACGATTGCATACGGGTTTAATCGCGCGGACTGGTCGTATATTCCCGGCGGGGTGGCCTCTGGGACGGCCTTGATTCGCCCCGATTTTCCAGAACTCAAGGATTTTCCCTACCTGTGGCAACAGATGGAATACGTTCTAGGCGGCGGATCCTCAAATTACATGTTCCTCGTGCTAGCGGCAGACCAGGTCCTGAACGAGAAATAAGGGGATCTTCATACTGCACTGTCCGCTGTCGTACCTTTGTCCGTTACGTCGCTTTGTCCGCTTTCCAGGAGGCACTCGAAGTTTGGGCGAATGATGCACACGGCCAATCAGTACTTAACTGGGATTCCGGTTGATGTGAGCCTGGTCACCGACTTTCTTTTCTTGAGTCCTAAAAATCACATGAGCTTAGGAGTAATTAGAGGGGAATATCCGCCCTTTTCGGAACGGTCCGTTTTCCATATGCGTCCCGGCCGGGCATACTAGCACTAACGAGGATTCACTCCATGCGCCTCTCACGACTTTTTGGTTTCGGAAAACTCGGGCCAGTCCCTTTCCTTCTCGCCTTGCTTCTGTTCAGCGGGACACTCACCACCGCGCATCAAGCGCCACCCACTCCACCCGCAACGGGAAGTAGTACCTCTCCGAAGCCGTCGCAAACTCTAAACCCCGACTATGTCGTCATCAAATCCGTCACAAACATGTATCATGTGCCCAGCATTGAATCTGATGTTGTTTCTCAAGCGATCTATGCCACTAACGTCGTCAAGATAAGAGCGAAACATAGCTGGGTAAACGTTCGCACTGCCGACGATTACACAGGTTGGATTCCCAGTGCCAATCTGCGAAAACTCAAGGGTCAACCCTATGCAGCAACAGGCTCCGTCGTGCGCGTGTCTCAACGCAGCGCCAACGTCTACCGCGAGCCGGATGTCACCAAGCGCGCTCCGCTCATCACCATACCTTGGGAGAGTCGCCTGGAAGTCGTGCCCGGCAAGGTCGGTGACACTGACCGCTGGCTGCAGGTTCGACTCCCCGATGGTGGATCGGGATATGTGCAATCAGGTGATGTCAGCTCCGATTTCACGATCCTGACGGTGGAGCAAATGATCTCTACAGCCAGGAATTTTCTCGGTGTGACGTACACCTGGGGAGGTTCTTCTGCATTTGGCTTTGACTGCTCCGGCTTCACGCAAATGCTCATGCGCCACCGAGGAATCATCATGCCGCGCGACGCGGACTTGCAGGCAGCCTGGAGCGGCGTGACGCCGGTCGAGCGCAAAGACCTGCAACCCGGTGACCTGCTCTTCTTCGGAAATCGCCCCGACCATATCACGCATACCGGCATGTATATCGGAGACGGCAAGTTTATTCACGACACAGTCCACGATCATCCCGGTGTTCAGATCAGCGTTCTGGATGATGCACCGTGGACCACACTACTTGTAGCTGCAAGGAGACCAAAATGATGAACCGTCGCAACTGGTTCAAGACTATGGGAGTGGGCGGGATTGCCGCTGTTCTGCCGGCACGCGTAATTTCGGCATCGGCGCTCAGTTCACAGACTTCTGGGGCATCCTCAAAAATTGGTGTGGAGTTGAAGCGCTTGAATCTGCGCCACACCTGGACCACCACCATGTCGTCCAGCACTTACCGGGAAACTGTCAACGTGCGTTACACGCGCAGCGGCCTCACGGGGCATGGCGAAGGCGCACCCATCATCCGCTACAACGAATCTCCTGCCGGGGCCAAACAGGCCATCGAGGCAAATCTCGACTTTCTTGCTGCGGGCGAGCCTAGATCTTTCTCTAGTTTTCTTGCGGCCGTTCGCGAGCGTCTTGGCGATCATCAGCGCGCGGCCATGGCTGCGGTAGACATCGCGGTCATGGACTGGGTCTGCCAAAAATTGAATGTTCCCTTGTATGAGTATTTTGGACTCGACCCTGCCGCAACGCCTGTCACGACTTTCTCCATTGGTATAGACACGCCTGAAATCACAAAGCAAAAGACAATCGAAGCAGCCGATTATCCCGTGCTGAAGGTCAAGGTCGGCCTAAAAACCGACGAGGAAACCATCACGGCTGTGCGCAGCGTGACCAAGAAGCCGCTTCGTGTAGACGCCAATGAGGGCTGGACGGACAAGGAAGAGGCCATACGCAAGATCAACTGGCTCGAAACTCAGGGCGTCGAGTTCATCGAACAGCCGATGCCCGCGCACATGTTTGAGGAAATCAAGTACGTCCGAAGCAAGGTGCGCCTCCCGATCATGGCCGACGAGGCCTGCACCAGCGCCGCGTCTATCCCCAAACTGAAGGAAGCCTACGACGGCATCAATGTGAAGCTCGACAAAGCGGGGGGCATCCTCGAAGCGCATCGCTGGATTGAAATGGCGCGCGCCCTGGGCATGAAGGTCATGTTGGGATGCATGATTTCTAGC
Organism: Candidatus Limnocylindrales bacterium; assembly: GCA_035623175.1. Lineage (GTDB taxonomy): Bacteria > Acidobacteriota > Terriglobia > Acidiferrales > UBA7541 > Acidiferrum. Next base: position 142,860 of record DASPTY010000214.1, read on the forward strand.
TCTTGCTCCTGCACCGCTGCGGCACACCTTTCGCCTCTAGTGGATTACGCCGACCTCGACGGATTTCTCCTCATCGGGAACGATCCATTTTCCGGTGTCACCGTCGAAAAGGGTAAGATTATCTTGCCGACAGGTCCCGGATTGGGCCTTAAGGTGGTCAGCTAGAGAAGGAAGCGCCTGGAGCTTTAATCCCCCTAACTTCACTGAAGGGGATCAATGCGAGGTCCCCTCCGTCACCATGCGCCCATATACCGATGAGCGGGCAAGGCGGTCAAAGTAGTCATATGCTGCCCCGGCGATCCTCGCGATCGCGTCATCTCCTTCGCGCTCATGTTTCAGGTAGGCTGTCATCACCACAATCACGAAGGGACGATTTGGCACGAATATGACTCCCACATCGTTTCGTACCCCGGCCAATTGCCCGGGTTTGTTGGCGCAAACGACGCCTTCCGGAATATACCGAGGGATGTCACTCTCTTTGGGAGTGCCTAACACCTTGAAAAAATCATCGGTCAGGGCCTTGTTGAGCACCTTCTTCTCGTAGAGAGAGGCAAGCAGCGTCATCATCTCGCGCGGTGTCGCGATGTTCTCTCGTCCCTCCTGAGCCGCTTTCACATCCATCATCTTGCGCTGCAGCCGGGTGTGATGCAGCCCGAGCGAGTCCAGCAGGCCGTTGACGTTTTGCATTCCGACGCGCTCGATAAGCACGTTGGTTGCGCTGTTGTCGCTGACCGCAACCATGAAAGTGGCAAGGTCGCGATTTGTCACCCGCGTCACACCGGCCGTAAGCCCGCTCATGATGGTGCTCCCATCCACCAAGTCGTGAGCATCGAAGGTGTACAGGTCGCCGAGTCTTGCCTTGCCTCCCGCCCCTTCGTCGGCTTCTTGTTGTTGCCGGTAAAGTTCCGCCAGAATTGCCACTTTGATTGACGACGCGGTTGCGAACTGGTGGTCAGGATTCTGCAAAAAAACTCGTCCGTCCGTAAGATCGAGAATGGCGACTCCCATCGTGCCATCAAGTCCGCTGTTCTCCTTTTGTACCGTGGCTTCCAGCTTTTGCCACAGCAGCTCACTTTGCGACGTTTTGCCCGCTCCACTGCCAGAAATGGCACCCGGCTCCGTTGTTGCCTGTCCCTGTGCAGCAACGCCTCCGCACAGGCTCACCCATAGAGCGACGAGCGCTGCCCACGCA
>DASPTY010000215.1:0-12560 GCA_035623175.1 Candidatus Limnocylindrales bacterium
TACAAGCAGGAAGAGACGCCGCGGTATCACGGGCGGGACGTGGCGATCGTCCGCGCAAAACTGGAGAACGCGGCGGCGCTTCTGGGCTCGGCCACGCCGTCACTCGAGACGTATCACAACGCGGCGAATGGAAAATACGAACTGCTGACCATGGCGGCGCGGGTGGAGAACCGTTCGCTGGCGGCCGTGGAGATTGTTGACTTGCGGCAGGATTTCCAGCAGACGCACAAGACAAGCCCGATTTCAAAGGTGCTCCATGACGCAATTGCGGAGTGCCTGTCGTTCCAAACCCAGGCGCTCGTGCTGATTAACCGGCGCGGGTATTCGTGGTCGGTGCTGTGCCGGAGCTGCGGCGCGTCGGTGCAGTGCGCGAATTGCAGCATCTCGATGACGTATCACAAAAGCCGGAACCGCCTGGAATGTCATTACTGCGGCTCGATTCAAATGGTGCCGAAAGTCTGCCCGAAATGCGATTCGAAGTACGTTTACTTTTTTGGAGAAGGTTCGGAGCACTTGGAAGAGTTGCTGCGGAAGGAATTCCCGGGGGCGCGGATCGCGCGGCTTGACCGCGACACGGCGCGTACCAAGCGCCAGTATCAGGAAACGCTCGGAGCGTTTGCGGGCGGAGCGCTGGATATTCTTGTGGGAACGCAGATGCTGGCAAAGGGACACGACTTCCAGCGGGTGACGCTGGTCGGAGTAGTTTCGGCGGATTCGTCGCTGAGTTTGCCGGATTTTCGCGCGGCCGAGCGAACGTTTCAGTTGCTGACGCAGGTGGCAGGCCGCGCAGGCCGCGGAGATTTGCCGGGGCGTGTGCTGATTCAAACGTATTACCCGGAGCATTACGCGATTCAGGACGCGGTGCGTCAGGATTATCTGGCGTTCTATGAACGGGAGCTGCATTTCCGGCGGATGATGGCGTATCCCCCGTTCACGTCGCTGGCGAATGTGATCGTGCGGGACGCGAATCTGGAGAATGCGATTCGCTGGTCGCGGCGGCTCTCGGAATATTTTTCGCCGCAGGACGGGAAAGGAGTGCGAATTTTGGGACCGGCATCGGCGCCGTTGGCGCGATTGAAGAAGGAGCACCGGTACCAATTCTTACTGAAGTCGCCGAAGCGTTCGGTATTGACGAAATTGTTGAGCGGGGCCATGGCGTTTTGCGAGAAGGAAGAGATCCCGCAGACGGCGGTCGTGGTGGATATGGATCCGTTGAGTCTGATGTAGGGAGTGAAGAGTGAGAACTACTCAGTCGCGGATTTGCCGCGCGACCAGAAGAAGTAGCCGGGTAGTCCGAGAAGCATCAAGGCGATGGCCACGAGAAGATAGGTGAACTGGTGAGGATCCTTGACGGCGGCGAGGACGGCGTTGCCGACAATTGACGCCGCGGCCAGCACAAAAATTAGCGGAGTGAAAGGATAGCCGGGAACGCGGTAGGGAATTTGCTTGCCTTGATTGGTGTGGCGAATGGGGAAAATGGCGGCGGCACCGAGGCCGTAGAAAATCCAGCCAATGAAAATTGCGCCATTTGTGAGCTTGTCGAATTGGCCCACCAGAGCGAGGACGCACGACCAGATGCCCAGCGCTAGGACAGCCGCAGCGGGCGTGCCGAAACGCGGGTGGACTTCCGCGAGCTTTTTGAAAAAGAGATTGTCATTGGACATGGCGAAGAAGACGCGCGGCGCCGTGAGCATAATGCTGTTCGTGGAACTGAAGGTGGAGACGAGGATGGTTGCCGCGACAAGTTTGCCGGCCCACGGCCCAATCACGCTGGTTGCAGCCGCAGCGGCGATGGTGTCGCTGGCGGCGGCGCTCTTGGGGCCGAGCGCGACAAGATAGGCAATGACCGCATAAAGAAAGAGGGCCGCGAGGGCGAGCGAGCCGAGAAAGAAGGCGCGGGGAAAACTTTTTTGCGGGTTGATGACTTCGCCGGCGCTGTAGGTGCCGAATTGCCAGCCTTCGTACGCCCAGAGAACACTTATCATAGCGAGGCCGAACGCAGAGAAGAGCGCGTAGCCGGACTGCGGTGAGCCCATTGCGGCGGAGATGTCCTCGGCATGGTGACCGTGAGCCAGGCCAAGAAGCAGCAGAATCGTGCCGAGGACGACGATGATGCCCACTTTCATGAGCGTCGTCACGTTCTGCAGGTCGGAGCTTCTTCGCGTGCCCCAGATGTTAACGAGAGTAACGACGGCAATCATGAGGAGAACAGAGAGAGTTCCTGCGGCAGGAGAAAGAGGAATGATTTCTTTGAGGTAGGCGGTGAAGGCGTGAGCGAGTGCGGCGATGCTGCCGCTGGCGATAATCAGAAACAGGCACCAGCCGTAGAGGAAAGCGGGCAGGCGCCCGAAGGCGTCGCGGATGTAACAGTAGAGGCCGCCGGCTTCGGGGTTGGCAGCGGACAGTTCAGCGTAGGTCAAAGCGCCGAGGAGAGACAGAAGTCCACCGAAAACCCAGACGAGAAGGGAATAGCCGACCGAGCCGCCGAGCTGTCGCTGGATCAAACCAGGCGTGAGGAAAATCCCGGAGCCGATGACAGAGCCGATGAAGAGGAGAAGGAGATCGCGTTCGCGAAGAGTGCGGGCCAGTTTGTGTGAAGCGGAATCCTGCATTCCTGTTCTCCCAGATGCTTCTGGCCGGAGCTCAAATCGGACTTGGCATGAAACACAAAACGAAGACCAGCAGGGCCAGGAACGCGCCAAACCGGCGATTTGGATCGAGCGGCGTCGGATCGTAAATCGGTGCCATGCGGAAGAAGCGCAGTCCCAGAAGAATCATGGCCCACAGCAACCAGCCACGCCATAAAAAGAAACCAAGAGGCACAAGGAGCAGTGGGAGAAAAAACGAAATCCAGCGGTGAGCGCGTGGACTGATGGAGCGGACAATGTGGCCGCCATCGAGTTGTCCCACCGGGAGAAGATTCAGAGCGGTGGCGAAGAGACCGACCCAGGCAGCGCGGCCGACTGGATGGAGGAGCAAGTCGGCGGCTTGTGCATTTGGTTGGATGATGGCGGCCATCGCTTTCAGGACGAGCGGAACGCCGAAGATGACGTCGGCATTCGCGTCGGAAGCGAGCGTGGGAATGATGCGGGCGTGCAGCACGCCATAGGCTAGCGCGGGAAGAGCGAAAAGAAATCCGACGAGCGGGCCGGAGGCGCCGACATCGAAGAGAGCGCGACTCGAGCGGATCGGCGAGCGAATCAGAATGAATGCGCCGAAAGTGCCGATGAGCGTGGGAGCGGGAATGAAGAAGGGATACGTAGCATGAATGTGATGGCGGCGGCAGGCGAAGTAATGGCCGAGTTCATGCGCGAGAAGAATGGTGAGAAGCGTGATCGCAAAGGGCAATCCCGCGAGAAGAGAAGCCGGATGACGAAAGGCAATACGGAACGTGAGGAAGAAGGCATCGAAGGAGGCGGCCTGGTTGTGGGTATAGGCGGCAGCAAAATGAGCGCCGGCGATAAGAGAAGTGACAAGAGTGATCACGAAGAGAACCGCAGCGAGAACAAGCGACCGCGCTGAGGGCCATGGGCGAGCAGCTTCGTAATACGCGTGCGCGGAATGCAAAGTAGGCCAGGCAGGGGTCGGCGCAAAAGCGGGAGCGCGCTCGTCTGTTTCCGGGGGGCTCACGAGGATTTACTTGGTGGCTTTGGCGGAATTGTCTTCGAGGCCCTGAAGTTCTTTGCCGGGCTTGAAACGCACCGCCTTGCCCGGAGGAATGCTGACCTCTTCGCCCGTGCGCGGATTGCGGCCGATGCCGGTCTTGCGCGGTTTGACACTGAAGACGCCAAACTTGCGCAACTCAATGCGCTGTCCCCGGCCGAGTGCATTCTTGAGCGACTCGAAGACCGTCTCAACGGCTTGCTCCGCCTTGGTGCGGCTGATGTTTGTCTTCGCGACCACCGCATTTACGATATCGAGCTTGATCACACCGCCCTCCCTGAATCCGTGGCCCGATGCTAGAGGCTGCGGCTCGGGTTGTCAAGACGTGCGGCCTCAACTAGACTTTATGCTTTTGGGATTATACGTTTTTCTTCGCAGATTGAGGAGGAATGAATGTCTGTCAAGCCCGACAGCTGGATTCGCCGCATGGCGCTGGAACACAGGATGATCGAGCCCTTCACCGACCGCCAGATGCGCGAAGGAGTGATCAGCTACGGCGTGTCGTCGTACGGATATGACATCCGTGTCGCCGATGAGTTCCGGATCTTCACGAATGTGAACTCCACGATTGTGGACCCGAAGCACTTTGATGCGCGGTCGCTGGTGGAATACAAAGGGGACGTTTGCATTATTCCGCCGAATTCGTTTGCCCTGGCGCGGTCGGTGGAATACTTCCGGATTCCGAGGAATGTCGTAACCATCTGCCTGGGGAAATCAACGTACGCGCGGTGCGGCATCATTGTGAATGTGACCCCGTTCGAACCGGAGTGGGAAGGATTCGTGACGCTCGAAATTAGCAACACTACGCCGTTGCCGGCGAAGATCTACGCGAATGAAGGGCTGTGCCAGGTGCTCTTCTTTGAAAGCGATGAGCAATGCGAAGTGAGCTATAAGGACAAGAAAGGGAAGTATCAAGCTCAGGGCGGGATTGTGTTGCCACGGCTGTAAAGGCTGAAACTCAAAATTAGAAATCGAAAATCGCCGAAACGGGTTCTGCCGCTTTTGAACTTCCCAAACGCGGCAGCAGGCAAATCAACTCTTCAGGAACGCAGCGGGATGGCCCCAAGTCCCAGACATCACGAAATCAGAGAGCGGTTTGCGGGAGCGCGGAGCGAGTTCTCGCTGGCGAAGATTTTCCGGTAGGGATTGAGGATCGCCAGGATAGCCGATGACCAACGCGGCGATGGGCTCCCAGCCTTTGGGGATCTGAAAAAGTTCGATGGCCTTTTGTGGGTTAAAACCAGCCATTTGGTGAACGAAAAGGCCGCGGGCGGTAGCTTCGGCCGAGAGATTGGCAACGGCGGCTCCCGTGTCGTAGAAGGCGTTGCGGTTCGCGTCGCCGGTGCGCGCGAACGTCAATTCGGAAACGGCAATCGCCAGAACGGGCGCGTGTTTGGCCCACGCTTGATTGAATTCCACAAGAGTGCTCAGCATTCGTGCGTGGAATTCCTGGTCCTCTTGAGTGGCCACAAGGAAGGCCCAAGGCTGTTCGTTGTTGCTGGAAGGAGCCCAGCGAGCCGCTTCAAAGAGGCTGCGCAGGACTTCGGGGCGAATCGGCTTTTCCGAAAACGCCCGTGGGCTCCAACGCTCGCGAATCAACTCCTGCACGGGATGATCCGTGGTTGCGGGCTTGTGCATGATGCTCCTCCCTCGATGGAATCTTTGACGTGGTCCTGGGTCAGAAGAAAGTGGGCAACGGTAAGCCCCGCCCACCGGCCGGGTCTGCCTTCGCGTTCTGATTGCTGCCGGTTCACTTTGCCGGCGGCGGAACTATCATTTCGACGTCCAGAGCGATGTCCACGTTGTCGCTGACCACCACACCGCCTGAATCGAGGGTCTTGTTCCAAGAAACGTGGAAATCCTGGCGATTGATTTTGGTGGAGCCGGAGACGGCGGTGCGCTGAAGCCCCCATGGATCCTTGATTGCTGGTTTCGGCGCGGTCATGTCGAGGACGACCTGCTTGGTGACACCACGGATGGTGAGATCCCCAGTGACCTTGAGCTTGCCCGAGCCCGCAGACTCGACTTTTGTGGACTTGAAGGTGATGGTGGGGAAGTTCGCGACGTCGAAGAAGTCGGGGCTCTTGAGGTGCTTGTCGCGGTCGGGCTCGCGCGTGTCCACGCTGGTGGCGTCAATGGTGACATTGACCGACGATTTGGAAATGTCTGCGTCGTCAACAATGACCGTGCCATTGACCTGATGGAATTCCCCGCGCACGGTGGAGATCATCAGATGGGTCACCGCGAATTGCGCCGCGCTATGCCGCGGGTCAATCTGATACGTGGTGGTACCTGCGCTCGCGGGCAACGACAGCAAAGCTGCCAGGCCCGCGCCGACTGCAATTCGGGATAAGTGGTTTTTCATGTTTGGTTCTCCTTGAATTGACTGCTCGGAATTTAGCTCTTTTGATGCGCGAGGCCGCTAACGGGTCTCACGCTTTCTCACTTCCTCCAGCAATTTGGCCAAGAGCTTCAAACGGCTGGCGGCGATGTGGCGAAACTGTTTTTCGTGCAAATCGTGGACAGGCTGATCGAGCTTTTTCAAAAGCTTCAAGCCGTCGGGGGTGATGCGTGTCTTGATGACCCGGCGGTCGTCCTTTTGGCGCTCGCGGGTGATCCAGGCGCGCTTTTCCATGCGATCCAGAAGCCGGGTCATGTCCGGGTCGCGGGAAATCATGCGCTCCGCGATGCCGCGGCAAAGGATGCCGTCCGGTTCGGCGCCGCGAAGAATGCGCAGGACATTGTACTGAGTGCCGGTGAGGCCGGAGGACTTGAGCAGGAGTTCCGCCTCCTGGGAGAGGGAGTCGGCGGTCTTGAGGATGGCGACGAAGAGGCGATCCTCGAGGGGGGCTAAGGTGTGAGAGCGGGCGTCCATGACTCGAATATAGTCGTTGTAACGACTATTGTCAAGAGGAAAATTGCCCCCCTGACCCTCCGCCGGTCGGAAGACTGGCCCGGCACAAAATGGCGACCTCATGCCCGCTCCACCGAAGTGGCGCTTTATCAGGGTTTGGTCACCGGGCGGAGGTGGACCTCGCTGATGAAGCTCTGCGGCCCCTGCAGAACGAGCATGGCGACAGCGTGGGCCACGTCTTCAGGTGTCAGCACTTTTGTCGGATCCTTGGGACCGCGACCGGAAAACTCGGTGAAGACGCTGCCGGGACACACGACACTGACGCGGATGCCGTAAGCGCGAAGATCTTCGGCCATGCATCCGGTCAATCCTTGGAGGCCCCATTTGGAGGCGCAGTACAGGCCGCCGCCCGCGAAGGTGTTTTTTCCGGCCAGGGAGCTGATGTTGATGATGTCCCCGCGGCGGCGCTCAATCATGAGCGGGGCAACCGCCCGGGTAACGAGAAACACTCCCTTCAAGTTTGTATCGAAGACGCGGTCCCAATCCTCCTCAGACTTTTCGTGGACAGGGCCGAATCCGGGATTGCCAATGCCGGCATTGTTGACGAGGATGGTGATGGGACCGAGGCTTTGTTCGCAAGCGCGGACTAGCGCGGAGACCTCAGCGGCGCGTGTGACATCTGCGATTTGCTCGAAGACACGGGACGAGAATGATCGGATTTCGTCCGTTGCGGCTTCCAGAGCTTGTGGCTCACGAGCGCAGAGGCCGACGGCGGAGCCCAACTGAGCCAGCTTTTTGGCGATTGCTTTGCCGATGCCGCGGCTGCCGCCGGTAACCAGGGCGACGTGACCCGCAAGGGGTTTGTCTGCGGCAGCAGTTCCATGGGTATTGCTTATGTCGGTCATTTGTATTCTTCCTCGCCGAAGAACAGAATTTTATGCGAAACTGAGGCAACTCCCAAGGATGCCGCTCCACGTTGGTTGCCTCGGAGGTGCGCGGAGGCGAGACGGACTCGCATGAAAAGGTGTGGCGCCGAAGTTGGCCGGGAGACGGAGTTTATCCGGATGCGACTTGCAGTTAGACGGCGGCTGCACCTATAATTCGTTGGTTTCCGAGAGAGTCATTCAAATAAGCGGGGATGGGCAAGAAAGACTGGCCGGCACCCCTGGTGGCAGCCAGTTTGCGCCATGATACATTAGCCGTAGGAGCGAGGAGATAACGGAATGAACGGAACACGATGGTTGGCAAGCCTTGCAGTTGGGATCGGGCTCAGCCTGTTTTGTTTGAACGCGGCACCGCTTGCGGCTCAGAATTGCACCGCGGTCCCATCAGCCCAGCCGAAGTACACGATGGCGGAATACAATACGTATACGGCGGCGGCGAATGAGAAGAACGCTGCGACGCAAGTGAAGGCGCTGGATGATTTTGTGGCGAAATACCCCAGTTCCGAACTGCTACGGTTTGTCTATCCCACCTATTACAAGAATTACTTTTCGCAAAAGAATTTCCAGAAGACCATAGAGTACGCCGACAAGGAAGTGGCCCTTGCGGACAAGGCCACCCCTCAGGATTGCTACGAGGCCTACTACGCGCGGGCGCTTGCCTACATGAACATCCCCAACCCGGATGCACAGACGGCCAAGTCCGCACGCGACGCCGCGCTGGCCGGACTCAAAAGCCTGGAACAGGTTCCGAAGCCGGAAGGCCTGGACGATGAAAAGTTTAAGAAGCAAAAAGAGCAGTCAGCAATCTTCTTGCTTGGCACTGCAGGAAGTGCGGGATTGGCGGCGAAGGACTGTGCCGGCGCCGCGGAATCCTACAAGGCCGTGTTGGCGATTACGCCGGACGACCTGACGTCTAATTTCAGCCTGGGGAAAGCGTATGCATGCACTGCACCGCCCCAGACGGTGGATGCGCTGTGGTACTACTCCCGTGCGGCTACGTCAAAGAATGCCAACGAGCAGCAGTCCAAATCCATCAAGGCGTACATCCGCAAGATGATTGTGAACTATCAGGGCGGCACGGTCTGCGATTCGCTGACGGACGCGGAGATGAACGAATTGTTGCAGCTTGCGGGAAGTTCCGCGGATCGGCCGGCGACTTACAAGCTGTTCAGTGCGGACGATCTGAAAGCTGCGCGCGACGCCATGAACATCGCAACGGTAGTGACCGACCTGAAGGCCGGCGGTGATAAGGCCAAGTTGACCTGGGCGGGCGCATGCGGCCTGGAGTTTCCCGAAGTGCCCACCAAGGTTCTGGAAATTGCTCCCGCGACGGATGTGGTCGTGATCAAGGGGGCGTTCGTGACGTCGGATGCGGAGTTTGAGGCGGCCACGACGCCAAATCTGGAATTCAAAGTGGTCGGCCAACCGGAAGCGGCGAAGATCGAGATGAAGAAAAATGAGCCGGCTCCCTTCCTGCACATCACCGGCACGCTGGATTCGTACGATCCCGACCCGGCGTTCATGATGCACTGGAGCAAGGCGACGGTGAAGGCGGACGAACTGCCGAAGGAAAAGGAGAAGCCGGCGCCGAAGAAGCCAGCGCCGAAGAAGCCAGCGCCCAAGCCTTAATCTCGAATTGACGATGAATGTAAGGAACGGCCCTGGAGAAATCCGGGGCCGTTTTCTTTTAAGGGGCTGTCCTCATGCACCTCGAACGGATTGCCCGAGCTCGAAGCTAAGCTCGAGAACCTTCACGCCTCAGACAACGTGTCGCTCAGTGTGAAAACATCAACTGGCTGCAGGCCTAGCGTGAACGGCCGCGGCGATGGTCGAGCTTGTATTCTGTCATTTTGCGGCTGAGCGTGTTGCGGTGGATGCCGAGTGCTTCCGCGGCGCGCGACTGATTGCCATTGTTGCGGTCAAGCACGCGTTTGATGAAACGCTTCTCGAATTCACCGACAGCCTCGTCAAAGAGGATGCCGCGTTCCACCATCAGCGATACCAGACCTTCCAATTGATCTCTCACGACGACACGCTCCGCTAGGGATTGGGGACAGGGAGAACCGGCTGAACCCTTAGTCCAGTTCGCGGCCGACCAGAATGCGGTAGGCTTCGCGATACTTTGCGCGAGTGCCCTCGACCACGTCCGGAGGCAATTCTGGCCCGGGCGGCGTCTTTGGCCAACGGATGCGTTCGAGATAGTCGCGCACAAACTGTTTATCGAAGGACGGCTGGGCGCTGCCGGGAGAGTAGTGGGCGGCAGGCCAGAAGCGGGAGGAGTCGGGCGTGAGGGCTTCGTCGATCCAGATCAGCTCGTTGTTAAGGAGGCCAAATTCGAATTTCGTGTCGGCCAGAAGGATGCCTCGCGGCTCAGCGTATGCCGCGCCACGCCGGTAGATTTCAAGAGTAATGACCCGGACTTTTTCGGCAAGAGGCTTGCCGATCATTTCCGCGGCGCGCTCGAAGGAAATGTTCTCGTCGTGACCGCTGGTGGCCTTCGTCGCGGGCGTGAAGATGGGTTCGGGCAGCTTGCTGGATTCCTTAAGCCCTGAAGGCAACTTGATGCCGCAGACGGTGCCGCTGGCCTGGTATTCCTTCCAGCCGGAGCCGGAGAGATACCCGCGCGCGACACACTCGATGGGGAGCGGCTGAGTTTTGCGCACGAGCATGGTGCGGCCGGCGAGATCCTCGGCGTAGCGATCGAAGGGTGGCGGGAATTCCGTCGCGCTGATGACGTGATTGGGAAGAATAGCCCGCAGAAGGTTGAACCAGAACAGCGAAAGTTGGGTGAGGACGCGGCCCTTATCGGGGATGGCCGTGGGCATGACGACGTCGAAGGCGGAGAGACGGTCCGTGGCGACGATGAGGAGGCGATCGCCGAGATCGTAGATGTCGCGCACTTTGCCGCGAGCGAGAGGGGGAATGCCCGCAAAATTGGTTTCGCGAATCACTTTAGCTGCGGATGTGGGGGTCACCGGGAGAGTCCTCTGAGAAAGTGTTCAGCATTCTAACGCACAACGCGGCGAAGTCAATGTGACGAATGTCCGGGCTGTGGATTCATTTTGTTTGAGTGAATAGGCTTCACTCCGTTTGACACGAATCCATCAGGCGCAGCCGGCGGGATCTTCGGCGACTGCGCCCCACGGTGTGTTCCATTCAGACATCTGCCTTGCGAGGCCGTTAATTCGGAAAGATGAGTACAGGTACAAGGGAGCTTGCGTAGCCGGCGAACTTTCCGTTCACCGTGCCGGTGTAGTCCACGCCGCCGACCAGATGCTGCATGAACCTTCCACCCACCAGGCCGAGAAGAACCTTATGAGTGCCCAATTGAACGGGTGTTGCGGAGGTAATGGTGTGCCACCAAGTAACGAAGAATAGATTGGTGCGCGGTGGCGCGGCCGGATCCGGGCTGGGATTCGTGTCCACAATCACCTGATGCCGCCACTTGGTAACCAACACCGGCGTGCCCTGCCGAAAAGAATCAGGATTTGGTGTTGTCAGATCACCATCTGGGGCGGGATTGTAGTAGATGGTTGTCGTCCCCTCGCGAATGACGATCCTTAAGCTCCCATGATTGGTGGTTTTCTCCGTTATGGCATCGTTGTAGAACGTGAAGTACGCGGATGCTTCGTTCTGCGGGACACCGGAAAAATAGATCTGATCGTCGTTGAGTCCCTGAATATGACTCAGGTAGCCGTACTGCACCGCCGTGGCGGGAAGCCCCGGGCCGGCGGGCGGGTAGTTCTTCGACTGTCCGACGAACTCAAACATAGCTTCGTTCGGTGCAGCCAGTGGGAACCCGCTTTGGGCCTTGACCGCACCGGCCAAACCGGAAGCCAGAGCAATCACCATGAGTAATTTTCCACAAACCATGATCGAGGTGAATCGCATTGTTTTCTCCTTAGTTCACCCAGCTTTGCACGCGCCGAGCGAATGTTGGCAAAGCTTTCGCACAGTCGGAGAGACGAGACAATGCAGGCAGCCTGAAGATTCCCTAAAGCTTGTCTGAAGGGCTAATCAGTACTGGCGCATGGACTTAGCTTGTGTTGCAAGGTCTCCTCATCGAGCGGCATTCCATAACCGCTTGGGGAGAGCCTCATGGCGGTTACCAGGTTCCGATTCGGAGATCTAGAGCTGGACACCAAGCGCTACGAACTGCGCAAGAACGGGCGCATCCTCAAGCTCGAAAAGATACCGATGGAGCTCCTGATCCTTCTGGTGAGCCGGAGGCGACGCGCCGCTTCGGCTCCGGAGCTGCTTTGCCTTCCCAGCGCACGCTGAAAATTTGGACACGCCGGGCTCCTGCATGGTGACGCCGTAGAGAACGCTTCCGGCTTCCATGGTCTTGCGATTGTGGGTGACGACGATGACTTGCGTCTGCATTGCTATCCCTTCTTGCTAAACCAATACACGTCGTCGAACACATGCCGCACCTTTCCTGCAGGATCGATCGCGTACAATCCGGTGCGCGATTCAACATAGACCATTTTGCGGAAGGTCTTGGCCGCATTGATGTCAACCAGGCTGGGGGTCGATTCTCCATATTTGGTATGAACGTGCAGAGTGCCCAGTGCCGTGGAGCTCGAAGCGATGCTCAAGTGAGTTTTCGCATTCACTGCTGCGAAAATACTGAGTTGAATGTTTCCAGGGCGTCCGTTCTCGTCGATCGAGAAGCCCGCCTCAAAGGGTGCACTTCCGTTGTGCGTGGCGCGCCACGCCTGCTCGGCTGCCTTCCGGAAAGCGGCAGAGTGCTCCAAGTCGGGGTTCTTGCTATCCTCCACTTCGGTTAGGTTGAGGGAATTCAGGACGGGCTTCAGGTTGTTCCTGGCTTCCATCTGAACTTCGCCCGGGGTTGACGCGGCGATGTTCTCTGGGATTGTGGTCGCCGGGTCTTGAGCGAGAAAGAGGAAACAAGCAAGGGCGAGGAGTGCTGAGCTCATGGTTCTCAACTCGCCGCGACGAGCGGGAACCAGTTTTGAGCTTTGACTGAACTTGCCTGAGAGGCGGCCGGAGCATTCCCCAGAAGCAACTTTCCAATGAGGACGTTCGACGTGAATCGCATCGTTTTCTCCCTGGTTCAGCCAGCTTTGAAGGTGCTG
>DASPTY010000216.1:0-4500 GCA_035623175.1 Candidatus Limnocylindrales bacterium
GTGGCGTAGGAAATGCCGAGAGAATCGAGAAGATTGGAGGCGGGAGGATAGACGCCGGCGTCGGAGCCAGTGACATTGTAGCCGCGTTCGCGAAGCATACCGGCGAGCGGAGCCATGGCGGAGCCGCCGATTCCGATCATGTGAATGTGGTTTGGGCGAGTCACGGTGCTTGTACTCAGTGTAATGGAGAGAGTGGAGTTTGAAACGCGGAGGAATGGAGGAGTTTCTAGGAATGAAGAAGTAGAAGAGTGTAAGAGTTCAAAAGTGAAAGAGAAAGAGAAGCCGAATTGAAGACTGGCGGCTAAGGAGAGACGGCGGGTTCGAGGAATTCGAGGGTACCCGGACCTTTGGCGGTGAGATGCGCGCAAATGCCCAGGGGGATCGTCAGCATGGGTCGAGGAGTGTGGCCGACGGGCGCGCCGAAGACAATGGGCACGCCGAGAGGGCGCAAAATCCTGTCACAGACTTCGAGGACGGTAGGGCTGCCGACCAGCGAGGGCTCGCTATCGGGGAATTCGCCGAGGATGATTCCTTTGACGGCAGCCAGCTTTCCGGCTTGCTTCAAATGCATGAGCGCACGGTCCACTTGATAAGGGCGCATGCCGCGATCTTCGAGGAGAAGGATGGCATCCGTAGCGTCGATTTCCCACGGAGTCCCGAGAGTGGTTTCGAGCAAGGTGAGGCAGCCGCCGAGAAGACGGCCTTCCGCGGCGCCAGCGACCAGGCATTGGCCGAGCAGGTTCACGTCCCAGCCGTTTTGTGAGTTCCCAACCGCCTGAAGAAAGGAAGCTCCGTCGTAACCATTGGCATTGTTCACGCCACGATTGAAACCCGCAGCGAGCATCGGACCATAGAAGGTCACCCAGCCACACTTTTGCCAGAGATACGTTTGAAGCGACGTGACATCGCTGAAGCCGATGACGCAACGTGGCAGGCCGAATTGAGCGGAGAGGTCGGTGTCGAGGAGATAATTCGCGCCGTAGCCGCCGCGGATGGCGACGAAGGCGGCAACCTCGGGGTCGCGCGCGGCGTCGAGAAGGGTTTCCAATCGTTCTTGGGTCGAGCCAGCGAAGTAACCCTGGGGAATGGGAAGTTGCGCAGGGATGCAGGAATAGCCCAAACGGCCGAGCTCAGCGAGGCCGGCGCTGAACTCCGAGTGCTCGGCCGGGGAAGCGGGAGCAAAGACGGCGACTTTCGAGCCTTTGTGCAGCGCCTTCGGTTTGCGCGGAGCTCCAGCAGGGAGAGTCATTCGTGACGACCGTCGGTGGGAAGAAGTTCCATGATGACGCCCTGGCGGTTGAGCTGGCTGACGATTTGTTGTTCCTGGCGGTGGCTGACTTCGGCTTCAAATTCGACGACGGAGCCTGTGCCGGCCGTGGAGACACGGAACTGCCGCATGGAGACGCTCATGCCGGAGAGCAGACGCTGGACTTCGTTGGCGACGTTGTCGGCTTGGCTGGTGGTGAAACGGAAGAGGATGACGTTTGATTTGAGATTTAGCTTCTGCGTTAGCCAAGCAATCACGACGAGGGCGAAGAGAACGATGCCGGTGGCGGAGCCTGCGATGGCATAGAAGCCACCGCCCGCAGCCATGCCGATTGCCGCTTCGACGAAGATGGTGGCGGCGGTGGTCATGCCGACGAGGCCCGCGCTGTCCTTGAGAATCGCGCCGGCGCCGAGAAAGCCGATGCCTTGGACAATGTTCGAGGCGATGCGCGTCGGTCCGGTGTCACCCCAGAGATGGGCGAGTTGCTGGGACATGATGGTGAAAAGAGCGGTGGCCATGCAGACGAACATGCTGGTGCGAATGCCTGCGGGGCGCCGCCGGAGATCGCGCTCCAAACCAATGAGCGCGCCCATGGCGGCAGCGAAGAGGAGCCGGAGGAGAACGTCATGAAAGGAGATCATGGTCGTGTGAAAAGCGACAATTGAAAATAGAGAAACGAAATTCGAAAATCGAAAATGGAAAATCGTAAGGAAGCGGCTCGCGATCGGATGAAGGCGTGCCACACCTAAGCTCTGGCGAGAAGCAGATTCCTCGGGCCAAAGCGGCCCTCGAAATGACAGCCTCATCAAATCTCAGACAACGCGACAGACGCGACATCTCGTTCGAGCGCTGGCATAAAAGCCAGCGCTACAACCCCCAGGAGCAGCGGTGGAAAGTCCCTGCTACGGGGATTCTACTCAAACTAGAGGGTGAATTGCGTGAGTTTCGCGAAATGGCGTGCTCTGGCGTGTATCTCGGACTTTTTGAGGGCGAGGAGGCGGTCGAGGCCGAAGCGCTCGACGGCAAAGCTGCCCAGGACCGAGCCGTAGACCATGGCGCGACGGAGAGCGGCGTCGGACTTGCTGCCGACGCTGGCGATATAACCCATGAAACCCCCGGCAAAGCTGTCCCCTGCTCCGGTCGGGTCGTGAGGTTCTTCCAGCGGAAAGGCCGGAACGCAGAAGACGCCCTGTTTATCTACCAGCATGGCGCCGTATTCGCCGCGCTTCACGACGAGGGTCGAGGGACCCATTTTGAAGATTTGGCGGGCGGCGCGAAGAAGATTGTGTTCATTGGAGAGCTGGCGGGTTTCGGAGTCGTTGATCATGAGGATGTCCACATGCTTGAGCGTCTCGCGAAGCTCAACGTTGGTACGCTCGATCCAATAGTTCATGGTGTCCATGGCCACGAGTTTCGGAGTGCCGCGGACCTGATGGAGCACGTCCCGCTGCAAATCGGGAGCGATGTTGGCGAGGAAGACGAATTTTGAGTTGCGGTATTTCTCGGGGAGGCGCGGCTTGAACTCGGCGAAGACATTCAGGTCGGTGGCGAGGGTGACGCGCTCGTTCAGATTTTCGGAATAGCGTCCGGCCCAGAAGAAGCATTTGCCGCTGGCGCGCTCGAGGCCTTCGATGTCGATGGAGCGTTTTTGGAAGATGGCTTCATCCTTGGGATGAAAGTCATCGCCGACAATGGCGACGAGGTTGACGTGAGTGAAGAAGGAGGCGGAGACGGCGAAATACGTGGCGGCACCGCCGAGGGTGCGGTCCACCTTGCCGTAGGGACTTTCGAGAGCGTCATAGGCGACGGAGCCGACAACGAGAAGGGACATAAGTTCTCCTGCCGGCCTAAAGGCCGGCGCTACTTCAGATATTTGCCGATGATGGCGGAAAGCACCCTTTTTGTTTTTGCGGGGACGACTTTGGGATCGGTGATGATGGCGTGCTTGAGCGCGTCGCCGCACTTGCAGGCACGCTCGGCAGGCATGGTCTTGATGGCTTCGCGGAGGACGTTTTGCGCGTTGGTTGCGTTCTGATTTAGCGTGGCGATGATGGTGGCGACGGTAACGGAGTCGTGCTCCGGGTGCCAGCAATCGTAGTCGGTGATCATGGCGATGGTGGAGTAACAGATTTCGGCTTCGCGAGCGAGCTTCGCTTCGGTGGCGTTGGTCATGCCGATGACGTCGAAATTCATGGAACGGTGATAGATAGCCTCGGCGAGAGTGGAAAATTGCGGACCTTCCATGCAGACGTAGATGCCTTTGCGGTGCACCGCGACGCCGGTAGACACACAGGCGTCACAGAGGACGGTGGAGAGCTGGGGACAGGTGGGCTTGTCGAAGGTGACATGGGCGACGATGCCATTGCCGAAGAAGGTGGATTTGCGCCCCTTGGTGCTGTCAAAAAACTGATGGGGCACGAGGAATTCGCCGGGGCGGAGGTTTTCCTGGAGAGAACCGACGGCGCTGACAGAAATGATGCGGCGGACACCGAGGAGCTTCATCGCGTAAACGTTGGCGCGGAAATTCAGCTCCGAAGGCATGAAACGGTGGCCGCGGCCGTGGCGCGCGAGGAAGGCGACGCGCTTCCCTTCTAAGGTGCCAATCACGAATGCATCGGAAGGATCACCGAAGGGCGTTTTGATGCGAACTTCACGAATGTTGGTCAGGCCGCTCATGGAATAGAGGCCGCTGCCGCCGATGACACCGATTTCGGCAGTAGGACCTTTGGAACCGGCGCTCTTCCCTTTTGGTCTTCTCTGCTTGGGCATTCGTTGTCTCCTGGGGACAAAAAACACGTTAAAACACGCTCGAAGCCGGGCTCTTCAGGGGCTAAAGCCCGCCTTACTGACAACCGGCCACATGGGGGCTGAAGCCCCCACCTCCTGAAGAAGCGGAAGTTCGCAGCCTGAAGGCGATTCGGCTCCTGGTAACAATAGTTGCCCGACCTAGCTACCGGTTGAGATCCACCGGCTCAAATTCGATTTTGTCGTCATGCTGGTGCAAAGTGGCGGCGGCCACATCGGGATCATGGCCAAAGACGACGATCGTGCCCGCGGCGAGCAGCCGGGGAATCCATTGGCGCTTGGTTTCAAGCGTCTGAAGCGGATAGAGATCGTAGGCCATGATCCAGGGCAACGGGATATGGTGACGCGTCGGAATCAAATCTGCAACAAAGGCAAGGGATTTCCCGCCGCCAGCGAGGGTGACGGCCTGGATGTCGGCATTGTGGCCC
>DASPTY010000217.1:0-6960 GCA_035623175.1 Candidatus Limnocylindrales bacterium
CCGTACGGGGGGCAAGATTGGCACATGCAGAGTGGCGAGGATGCTCTCGGGAATATCCTCGGCCTGTTCAAACTCGAGGGCGACGCCTCCAAATCCGAGGTCCAATACACGGGCACGGCGAGTGCCCTTCTCACCGATGACTGCATAGGCATTCGTGCCAACCATGGAGACGCGCTCGGCCTTCCGCTGTACTGCATAAGCAGCGGGAGCAGTAGGTTCCGGCGCAATCTGGCTGGTGAGTGATTGAGCTGCGGCCGAGGTTGCGGCGTCGAATTCGGGCAGAGTTTTCTCCGGCGGACGCGCGGTGGTGATGGGGATAGGCCCCGGAACGGAAGGTGGTTCGGGCGCAGGTGTTCTGGCTGCACCGCGAGACTCGCCATTGGCCGTGCGCGCATGATTCTTGTGTTTCAGGCGATACAGGCGCTCGTCCGCGACACGAATCAGTTGATCCGACTGATCCCCGTCTTGAGGAAAGTTTGCTACGCCATGGTCCATGGTGACGGGAAATGCCAATTGAAAAGCCTGGAGCGTTTCCACAAAAACTGTTTCGATGCGGCGGCTGAGAGCAAGGGCCTGGCCGGCATCCGTTTGCGGAAGCAGAAGGGCAAATTCGTCCCCGCCGATCCGGAATGCCGAGTCTGAAGTTCGTAGCGCTTTTTGAAGCGTAGCGGCCGCGGCCCGAAGCACCTCATCGCCGCGGGGATGGCCGTACTTGTCGTTCACTTCCTTGAAGCGATGAAGATCAAGAATGACGATGCCCAAAGGCAAGCCATAGCGGCGGGCGCGATTGAGTTCTTTTTCGAAGCTCTCAGCAAAGAGCCTGCGGTTGTAGAGTCCGGTCAAGGGATCGGTGACAGCATTCACCTGAAGCTTCTTGAATTCGTCGTATTCGAGGACCACGGGGACGCGGATCATTCCGGCGGAAGAGAGGACGTCCATCAAGACCGTTTTGAGCGAAACTTGCCGGCCCAGTTGCTCGGAGAGCTCGCGACGGCGCGTGAGCATCTCTTCCCAAAGCTGCAAACACTGACTCTCTCGCAGATCGAGATGCGTGGTGGTGCGGAAATACCGCTGGAGAAACTGGCTGCGTGCGGGAATATCCATGCCCTCGAGCGTGTCCGCGAGAAGCTCGAGGTAGGCGTCTTCGGTCGGCAAGCGCGGGGCCGCTGGGGCTCCGGGGCTGGGCATAGCCGGATTTTCCTACAGTCTGCCTCCCTTGCGGGGTTCAGGGCAGGCACGGCCTGATGGCTTGGCTGGACAAAGTGCAAGCCTGATGCCATTCGGGACGGTGCGGGTGGCCCAAGACTCCCGAGGGGAAAGCGAAGGGGACGAGGGTATGTTATTACAAAACGGATAGATATGCGAGAGGGAGAGACAAGGGGAATTGGAGCGGTAAAGGCAAGAATTGGCCGGCCTTGCTGAAAACACATTGAGAGATAGCTAGTTACTCAAGGGGGCGAAGAAATTCCAGTCCAAAGATTCGCAAGTCACCTAGTACATCTTGGCGCCTTACCTTGGCGACAATCGGAGGAGTCTCACTCGGCACCAAGCTGGATGCGGCAGGTGCCGGAGCTGGAATCGTGAGTTGGACATGCTGGTCCACTCGAAGCAGATGGGTGGAAGCAATGCAAGCTCCCCGGGCGCTAATATTGAGCGTTTTCGTGAGTTCGATGAACTCCACGCCCGTAGCGTCAGCCCCACGAAGGAACACGGGGACCTGAATCCGTAACCGCGGGCAGGCCCGCGTCTGCGGAGATTCAGCGGCCCGAGATTCATCCATCTGTTTAAGACTCAGATCTCTGCTCATAGTACCCGGGAACTAGTACATATTATGCAGGTTTCTTGCCAGTCGAGAGAGTGCAGAAGGCCGGTTAAGTAATTGTCTGTCAATCTGTTGAACTGGACGATGGTGCTCCATTGTGAGACTGAGTTCGAGGGCAGGGAATTTATACCCTCAGGTTTTCCCAATATGTGCAAATGAGACGCATTTCCCATTGACACCTTTACTAAGGTCTGGAAGGATGAGCATCTTAAGGCATGGGAAAAAATTTGCCACTTCTGAAGGACATACAGTAAGAAATGGGTGCTCCCCCTCCAAGTGCCCCAAGCGGACAACCTCCCGTGGCTAGTGCCTCCCGTCTGGCACAAGTGCGGGCACTCTTGGAGACGATGCAAGCCGGCGTAGTGCTCGCCGCAAGCGATGGGCAAGTGCTGCTCCTGAACGATCAAGCTGAAAAGCTCTTAGCGCAGTTTGGCGTCCGCGGAGACGGCTCCTTCAACATCCTCCGAGACTTCCTCAAGGTCGATGCGCAGCACCTCTCGCGGAGGATGGAAGGGGGAGAGCAGGAGATCGCGTTGAGCGGCATCCATGCAGGGAAGAATTTCCATGCGCGGTTGAAGTGGATCCCTGACGCAAGGTGGATCGCAGTCCAACTCGAACTCGAAGAGAGAGAAAACCGAGCAGGAAGCCCAACTGCTCAACCAACTGTCCAAGAGCTCTTGCAGGAGCGGGAAATTACCTATCGGAATCTCCTTGCGGCTTATCTGAAATTGCAGGAGGTGAACCGGCAAAAGACCGTGTTTTTGGCTTCTGCGGCGCATGAGCTAAAAACTCCTCTTGCGGTGATCAAGGGATACTACGACCTCTTGCTCACTGGCTCACTCGGCAAATTGACGGAAAAGCAGAGAGACATCCTTGAGGAGTCGAAGGAAAGTTGCGAGCGGCTGGTTCGGTTGGTGTCGATGTTCTTGAACTATTCGGCGCTAGAAAGCGGAAAGCTCGTCCTGCAATTGCGCGAGAATGATCTGAGGGATTGTTTAGCAGAAATAGCCAGCCGTTGGTCCGGGGCGTACCAACGAAAGGGAGTAAAACTGGAGACTCACCTGGATCCGTCGATACCCGCGTTCAAGTTCGATTACCAGAAAGTACAGCAGGTGGCTTCCAATCTACTCGACAACGCGCTCAAGCACACGCCCAGCGGAGGAGCCGTGACTTTGCGGGCACGACCCCATTTTTGGGAGCGCCGGGTTGCACACGTGGCGCCAGTCGAGGAGCGCAGGCGTTTCCGCTTGCCGCGGCCCAACAGTGTAGAAGTCAGCGTAACCGACTCGGGGCCGGGAATTGCCGCCGAACACCATCAGGAGATCTTCGAAGATTTCATGCGCGTGGACAAAAACACCTCAGGCATGGGGCTGGGACTAGCCATCGCGAAACGGCTCATTCAGGCGCATCGCGGGAAAATCTGGGTGGAGAGTGAAGAACAACGGGGCAGCACGTTCGCATTCCTGCTGCCAATGGATCAGAACTGAGCGCAAGACACGGATCGAGGGGAAAGCAAGATGACTGTGAAAGAGAAAATCCTGGTAGTGGATGACGAGCCGAGCATCCGAAAGTACCTGCAGACGCTGCTTGAGGTGGACGGCTTTGACGTCGAAACCGTAAGCAACGGAAAGGACGCGGTTGCGAAGATCAGCAACGGTGAGCGTCCGGATTTCATCATTTTGGATGTCCTGATGCCGGAAATGAGTGGGCTCGAAACTCTACAGCACTTGATGCATCTGAATCGCAGCCTCAACGTGATCATGCTCTCTTGCTCCAATGAAGTGGGGACCGTTGTAGAAGCGATCCGCCTGGGTGCGAACGACTATCTGACCAAGCCATTCGAGAAGACGGAACTGGATGCGGCGATGCTCAAGTCGCGGCAAAAAAAGCAACTGGCCCAGGAGAACCAGGTTCTCAAGGACTACTGCGAGCAGGTCACGGAAGATCTTA
Organism: Candidatus Limnocylindrales bacterium; assembly: GCA_035623175.1. Taxonomy (GTDB): domain Bacteria; phylum Acidobacteriota; class Terriglobia; order Acidiferrales; family UBA7541; genus Acidiferrum. Next base: position 3,773 of record DASPTY010000217.1, read on the forward strand.
GCTTTCTGGCCGCCAGCCCGCAGATGGTGCGCATCCGGCAGCAAATTCTGCAAATCGCCCCCGTCGATGTGCCGGTTTTCGTCTGCGGAGAGAGCGGAGTCGGGAAGGAAGTTGTTGCGAGAATGATCCACTTGCGGTCCAAGCGCAGGAACCAGCCTTTCGTCAAGGTGAATTGCGCGGCGCTTCCGGGAGAATTGCTGGAATCGGAACTGTTCGGATTCGAACAGGGCGCCTTCACGGGCGCGCTGCGCGCGAAGCCCGGAAAATTCGAGCTGGCCAATAAGGGGACCATCTTCCTCGACGAAATTGCCGAAATGTCGGTGCACCTGCAGGCAAAACTGCTGCACGTTTTGCAGGACCACCAGTATTCAAGGTTGGGCGGACGGCACCTTGTGGAAACGGACGTTCGAGTGTTGGCGGCCACAAACGTGGATGTCCTTGAAGCGATGAAAACTGGGCGATTCCGTGAAGATCTGTACTACCGGTTGAACGTACTCTCAATTAACGTCCCGCCGTTGCGCGAACGAACTTCGGAGATTCCTCTGCTATTTCGGCACTTTCTCGAAAAGTACAGCGAGAAGTTCGGTAAGCCGAGTCAGAATCCTTCCAAACACTTGCTGGATGCAGCGATCAACTATCCATGGCCCGGGAATTTGCGGGAATTGGAAAACTTCGTGAAGAGATACGTGATTCTGGAGGATGACGAGGGCAGCTTGCGGGAACTCGTGGAAATGGCGGCATCGCGGCAGCGGACTTCGCCGCGAGTGGATACTCCAGTGCCCCGGGAACAAGGTCTAAAGGCGCTGGTCCGCGGACTGAAGGACGAGGCCGAAATGGAAGCGATTGCGGATGCACTTGAGAAGACGCGTTGGTGCCGGAAAGATGCGGCTAAGATGCTGGGAATCAGCTACAAAGCTCTGCTCTACAAAATGAGGCAGTTCAATTTGGATTCTCCGAGAACAAGGAGAAGCGCCAAGGAAAAGCCGGTGGACGAGCCAGCCGCCATCAAGTAAGAAGATTAGGGACCGTTCTAGTACGTAGTTGCCAACTCTGGGCACAAAAAAGAAAAAGAAAACTTGCGGGAAATACTCGCGCGGAGTATCGTGCGCAGCGAATCGTCCAAGCCTGCAAGGCAGAGCAATCGCCTCCCGATTCGGTGCGTCGGCAGGAAGCCATAAGTTAGAGAGCCTTAAGATTGGGTGTACTTCAGGATTGCTCTATTCGATGTCCTCGAGTGTGGGCGCGCCAAGCCAAAGCGAGTTTTTCGCGGGCGAGGCGGATTTCGTGCAGTAGTCCGTCCAGCACAGCGAATGCAGAAGAGATCGAACTCCGGAGGATGAAATGCCCGAAAGAGCACCTTGGACGAAGCAGGTGTAAGGGATTTCAGTTGGCCGAGGTCTGAAGATTGGAGCGTGGCCCTGCGAGAGGGGCCACCCTCGGGAGTCGAGGATGTCAGTAATGACGGAGCGCCGCACGGCAAGACGGTACGATCTGACTCTGCCGATCAGCATTCGGTTCGCAGCAAACAGCACGGTCAGCCGCCAGGACGGCAAGACCCGAGACATTTCCACGCGGGGTCTGTATTTTGTCATCCCACAGGAACTTGAGGCTGGTTCTGAGCTCGACATTATGCTGACGCTGCCCGCTGAAGTTACCCATGGAGGGGACGTCTTCGTACGAGCGCAGGGGAAGATCGTTCGCCTGGAACGCAGGTTAGAAGAGGGTGAGCCACGATTGGGAGTGGCTGCCGTCATTGAGCGCTACGACATTATTCGGGGCGATACACCGCAGGTCTGAGCCAGTTCCTGTTGGCCGCACATGTCGTAGGAGCTTTGCAAGGATCGCCACCTGCGAGCCTTGTCCCGGATTCCGTGAATTTCCAGTTGCAATCGAGAGCTTCATCGGCGTAGCATGACCCGGATTTTGTCCCCGGAGGGTCCAATGAAGGTTTCGGATCTAATCGGGTCCCGCAAGGAAGTCTATTCCATCCCGGAAGAAAAGAGCGTTTTAGAGGCAGCGCAATACCTTCGAGAAAAGGGCGTACGCTCAGCGGGCGTGATCAATGCGAGCGGGGAACTGGTCGGCGTGGTCTCGCAAAGCGACATTTCCGACAAGGTTGCGGCGGAGAACAAGTGCCCTGCGTGGATGAAAGTCTCCGAGATCATGACTCGGAAGCTGTTGACGGTGAGTCCGGAAATGACCTTCGATGAAAGCCTCCAACGGATGGAACAAAATGGGGTCTATCACCTTCTCATCGTCGATGGACAGCGAGGTTTTCTGGGAATGCTTTCTGTCAGCGATTTCTTGCGAGTGATGGCTTCCGACGAAAAGGCACGGGCGGATTTACTAGAGTCCTACCTGTTTTCATCGAGGTAGTTGCGCGATCGGGAAACCAATTCCTATCCCTAGAAGAGAAATAGACCAAATGAGAATTCCGCTTCCTACGGTATGCTCGCAAATTCCTCTTGCGAGCCAATAAAAATTCACAGGCACCAATCCAGGTACCGGGACTCATGGAGTTTCCGATGATTTCCACATTGAAAACAAATGTGTTAGCCGCCGAGAGCGGAATCGACTTTGGAACGGCCAAACCAAGGGTTTGGACGAAGATTTGCAGTTCCGCCAGCCTAAAGGTCTATGCCAGGGGACAACGCCTTCCGGAATCTTCAGGTCGCAAGGAGCAACTTCGTTCCTCCTGACCAAGTGCTTTTCGGTTCCTCCGCAGTCATGGCCGAGGTGAGGAAGCAGGCCCAAAGGATTTGCCGGACGAATGTCCCGATTCTGCTGACAGGGGGGGGAGGCACGGGTAAAGAGGCGATTGCCCGCTGGATCCATGCCAACTCCGAATTTGCTGCAGGAGATTTTGTCAAGGTCAACTGTGCCGCCATTCCCGGCACGTTGCTTGAGAGTGAGTTGTTCGGGTATGAAAAGGGAGCGTTTACGGGGGCGACCTACAGTAAGCCCGGCCGGGTGGAACAGGCCCATCGCGGTACCTTGTTTCTTGACGAAATTGCCGATCTCGACCTGAACCTACAGAGCAAACTGCTGCACTTCCTGCAAGACGGCACCTTTTCCCGCATTGGCGACAACGTCGAACGAAAGATTGATGCCCGGCTGTTGTGTGCGACGAATAAGGATTTGGAAAGAGAAACCAGTGCCGGGAGATTCCGCCAGGATTTGTTCTACCG
>DASPTY010000218.1:0-34998 GCA_035623175.1 Candidatus Limnocylindrales bacterium
CTAGCCGATGGGCTGTCTGCCGCGCATGATCACGCCGTAATTCATCGCGACCTCAAGCCTGGCAACCTGGCCCTGACCGCCGACGGCCGCCTCAAGATTCTTGACTTCGGCCTAGCCAAGCTCCGGCTTTCCGCGAAAGAGAGCCTCGCGTCTGAGACTCTGAGCGAGACTCAAGTTATGGCCGGTACACTCGCCTACATGGCGCCTGAACAAGTGCTTGGCGGACAGATCGACGCCCGCACCGACGTGCATGCCGCCGGGACCGTGCTCTACCAGATGGCCACGGGTTTGCCACCCTTCGCAGCCGCGGACCACTCCGAACTGATGAACGAGGTCCTTCGGAGTTCTCCCGCTCCGGCCACCACGCTCAATCCGCAGCTCTCACCCGAACTTGCCCGTATCATCGCCAAGTGCCTTGAGCGAGACCCCGAAAATCGCTATCAGTCCGCCAAGGAACTCGCCATCGACCTGCGTCGGTTGCAGTCCGGCGCGCTGACCGGAACATATTCTGCATCGAAGCCCTCGTCGTGGTGGGCCACAAAGACGTTCCGATTCGGCTCGATCTTGCTCGTTGCGGCAGTTGTATTTCTATTGGCACCCGACGTCAGGAATCAGCTAAGGAGTTTGTTCCTACGAACCAAAATCGAATCGCTGGCCGTTTTGCCACTTGCAAATCTCTCCGGTGACTCAGAACAGGAATACTTCACGGATGGCATGACTGATGAATTGATCACCTATCTCGGGAAAGTTGGATCACTGCGCGTCATATCTCGAACCTCAGTAATGCAATACAAAAACACCAAAAAGACTCTTCCGGAGATAGCTCGCGAGCTGAACGTCGATGCGATCGTGGAAGGCTCTGTCCTGCGTTCCGGCAATCGCCTGCGCATCACCGCCCAACTGGTTCAGGCGAGGAGAGAACGTCACCTGTGGGCCGAAGCGTATGAACGTGACGCCAGCGACGTCCTCTCTCTGCAGAGCGAAGTTGCTCGAGCAATCGCGGGTCAAATCCAGGCCAAACTTACGTCGCAGGAAAAGCAACTCCTCGCCGCCGCTCGTGTCGTGGACCCGGCTGCTCATGAAGCCTATCTGCGCGGCCGCTACCTTTGGGACAAGATGACAGAGGGTGATCTTGAGAAGGCACGGCGGGACTTCGAACAGGCGATTTCGATTGACCCCAATTACGCACCGCCATATGCCGGCCTGGCCGATTACTACATTACGAGTTACGCGGTCCCGTCCACGGTGAGTCTGCAGAGAGCCAGAGAGTACGCGGACAGGGCGTTAAACCTTGACGAGACACTCCCGGAAGCGCACATCGCAAAGGGAAACCTTCAATTCATGGAATGGGACTGGCGCGGTGCCGAACAGGAATTCCAGCGCACGCTAAGCCTGAATCCCAGCTATGCCGAAGCACATCGGCGGTATTCGATGTACCTATCCGCACAGGGTCGTAGCCAGGAGGCATGGACAGAGATCCAAAGGGCCCAGGAGCTCGATCCATTCTCAGTGACCATCGGGGCGAGCATGGGCTGGATCGCATACGTTGGTCGGGACTACGACCAAGCAATAAATCAGTGTAAAAAGATTCTGGCGATTGCCCCGAACAATATTGACGCCAACGAATGCCTTGGGTTGGCCTATCTCAAAAAGGGGATGTTCGAAGAGGCCATCGCCGCAGGCAGCAAATCCATGACGCTATCCGAGGCAGACCCGGATCGCTTGGTCTGCCTTGGGCAGGCTTATGCAGCCGCAGGGCAGACCGCCGCCGCGCGTGGGCTGCTGGAACGGTTGTATCAAACTTCCCAGAATAGAAATATCCCGCCGTTCCTCTTCGCGCTCTTGCACGCGGCGCTGGGCGATAAAGAGAAGGCGTTCGGGTGGCTTGAGAAAAGTTACAGGCAACGCGATCCCTTCTTGGTATGGCTGAAGGTGATCCCCGCAGCCGACACACTTCGCTCCGATGCCCGCATGCAGGAGCTCGTACATCGAGTCGGACTTGACCCGTGACGCTGTTTGAAGATCTCCTTATCAGTGCGGCTGTTCCGAAAGTTTTGCCGACAAATCATCCGCAGCAAGGCCACCACATGCGTAAGGGCTGGTCTGGTGGTGTACGCATGCGAGTAACCATGACCCAGTGTAAGTCTTTGGCACCGACATCGCCGGGGCAAGGGTTCCGCGTGGCTGTACATCTTTAGGATAAATCTTTCTTGTGTTCAGGAATGTGGATGGTTCTTTGTTGAACTCTTTGTAAAGATCGTTAGAGAGTTGAAGTACTGCAATCTGCGGCCAGTCCGGACCCATCTTTTCCCACACCTTAAGCACCTTGGTCCCGTCCTGGAGGGTCTCCCATTGCGCGCATGGCGGTGGTTGAGGTTTGTTCTTGAATGCCTCGAGCTTGTCGTTCAACGGTTTTACCTGTGTCTGCTGGACCCAGAAAAACGCCACAAGAAGCCCAATCACGAAGGCCAAGACTCCAGTAATTATTGTCTTACTCATACAATTGCCCTCCTCAAAGCGATTTCCCGCCCAGCGGCTAGTCCCCGCCTCAGCCTGTAATTCCGCAGGGGAGAAATCGCACCGTTGGCTGGGGAGAATTCACACGGATCGAGTGAAAAACGTGCACCAAGACGAAAATAGCCGAATTACCACTGGCGGCTTCACGCAACCGCCTGCGGCAACTCGGCCGTCTCTGAACCCATCCGAGGTCCCGTCGTACTAATTAGAGACCCGTGGTTTTCTGTCCCCCGCTCGCACGGGGTTTAGCGAATGCCCTACTCATATCACCGTAGATAGAGAGGGTCAATGGTCACACCTTCCTCGAGCGGAAAGGCTCACAGTTTTCTCGCATTGCCACTCCGCTTTGCGCGCTCTACCACAAAGTGTGCCTCGGGTTTATCCCTCTCCGGCGTTCATCTGAGCCCGGTGCTTGCTCTTCCTCGCCGTTGTATTTCTCCTTCCTGCGCCACGGCCACGCTAACCCGTGGCCCTGCCCCTCTGTTCAGGTAACTTCCCGCTCACAACACGGGGCGAGTTGCCCTTTCAAAATGGCCGCGTGCTAGGATGAATCAACCCCGAAAACCTAGACGGAGGAAGGCGGAAGCTCATGCTCCCGAACCGCTCACTCATCCTCCGGTCCCCCGGTCGCCCGTCCTGTTTAGGTGCATTTCTTGCGTGTGCTGGCCCCAAATCTATCTTTTGGAGGCCAAATGACGCGGCAGAAAGGTTTTTCTCTAATCGAGTTGCTGATTGTCGTGGCGATCATTCTGATCATCGCGGCGATCGCAATTCCAAACTTGATACGCTCGAGGATGGCGGCGAACGAATCTTCGGCCGTTGGATCACTCCGGACGCTCAACACGGCTGAGGTGACGTTCACGACCACGTATCCCTTGATCGGCTTCACCGCCCTCGGCAGTCTTGGCGGCGCGACTCCATGCACTCCTGCTCCGGCTACGGCTTGCCTGATTGACAACGTTCTGGCAACCGGCACCAAGAGCGGCTACAACTTCGCGGTTGTGCCCGCGGGCGGCGCTCCGAACACGACCTACACCAGCAACGCAGACGCCACTACCTTGAACACCACCGGTACGCGTTCGTTCTGCAGCGATCAGACGGGCGTGATCGAATACCTGTCCGGCGCGAACGGCTGCACGATGGCCGGCGGAACCCCGCTCTAATCGCTGGAAAACTGGCGACCACACTTCACTCAAAAAGACAGAGCGGGCTTGCCCCGCCCGCTCTGTCCTTCATTTCGGCTCTGGTCTTTTATACCCTTGTTTGAGGGTTGAAGCAGATAGACTCGTGCTTGAGGCTGGTCTGGGGCAATTGCGCGACCTGCCGTGCGACCCTCCCTCCACCCTGCTGCATCGTCGAAGGTGACTCCTATTTTGCGGCGAACTGTTCCAGCGGCACCCAGCCCACTCCCCCGTTGCAACTGCCCTGCGGGCACACATCGAACTGATAAATCGGGTGCACTTCCCAAAGAGACGAGCGCTTGGGATCTCCTTGGATCGATGTTCCGTTGCGGCAAGGTGTGTGACTCGAGTCGAACATGAGTTGACCCGTGACGCGGACCCGCAAATTCGCTGAGCCCACTGCATTCACGTTTGCCGGTGTCCAGGAAGCGGGCCGGTAGTGCGGCACCATTTCCACCACGACACCGGAACATTCATCGGCTCCCGGTGAATCCACGATCGCTATATGGATATCGTGATTGCTCGCAATGTTGGCCACGTTCGATCCGCAATTGACGCTCTCCGCTCCCTCCTGCCGCGCCAGCTTAACGTACCCCTCCAGCGACACGATCGTCCCCTCACCCATCGCTTGAAGCGGCTTACGATCCGTGGCCGGCCCCGGAGTGGCCGTGAGTGGATGGTTGTGAGTGTTTCCAAAGGGAATGTTCCCGTCCTGTTGGACTTTCGTCTGCATGTCCACCATTTCTGCGATGGTGATCGGCCTCGACGGGCCTGCCGCGCAGAAATTGTTCTTCGCTTCGTTCTGCCAAGTTTCCGCGCCACCGTTGCCTGCCAGCGTGCAACTCGTTTGATCGATAGACGTCGGCGCTCCTCCTGCCGGGAAGTGTGGGCTGCTGCACATCTGTGAAAAACCTGGGGACACCTCTGTCGCCTCCGTCGGAGGCGTCTCCGCTGTGCCGCCTCCTCCCGGCGACGCTGTGTGCATCAGCATGGCCATGGCCAACGGCGCAAACGGGGCAACATGGCGGGCAAATGTGTGGCGAGACTTTGTTTTCGTAGCCATGGCTCCCTCCTCTACTTTCTCTGCCAGCCTTTCAGTCCGTACTGCTATCCCTACTTTGTTGCTGTCGGAGTCGCGCTCTTCTCCTGGTCCGCTGCGGCCACCTGAATGCCCTTGCTCACCCCATACGTTGTTGCGCTTATGCCCAACAACATCAGCACCTCAGTCGGAACCTTTGGAAACTCGCATTTGCAGGTCACGATGAGGAACAGGCTGATCGCCACCACGAACGTGAAAATCAGCAGTTGGAAGCGCGACATGCTTGCCTTCTTGTCGGTCTCTGAAAGCAAGCCGCTGATGTCGATCTTTCCGCTCGCAATCGCCGCCAGCACCATGAATCCAAACAGGAACAGCAACACCAACATGCCGTACGCGATGGTCAGCTGTACCTTTTTCATCGGGTCATGGTCCGGCGTAGGAACCCAAATCGCAATGACGAAGGCAGTCCCTACCGTCAGGACTACGCTGATGACGAATTCGATGTTCTTCATGTGTCCTCCTACTTCCTAAGGTCACGCAACCGCCCCAAAAACATGGCCTGGGCCTTGCCGCCCAGGTAGAGTGCATGGCTGCCGGCCAGCGCTGCGATCACTCCACCCGGGATTGTTGGAAACTCTGTTGGATTTTGGACGACTTGCCAGAGATAGTACGCGGCGACCAACACGGTTACCCAGAAGGTCTGTATCCGTCCCGCGCTTACGTACTTCGCGTACCCTCTCGTGTTTCTTGGATCACTATCCTTGACGTCGCCTTCAAAGAGACGTTCCAGGCCGATGCTGCCGTCGGCCAGCTTCCAGATCACAATTCCGAAGAATCCCCCCAGTAACAGGAGGCCTTCCCACTTGGCGAGGATGAAGGGGGAGAGCATCTTTTGCCGCAATTCCTTGAATGAATCTCAGGAGCTAGCCAAGATGACCCGTTGGAAAACTGCGCCAGATACTGCCTGAAAAGCCCCTTCATAGTCAATTAAAATCTTAGTTAAAACGCAAAGTCCCGCCCCCATCGCACCACGCTCCGGCCAGTCCCACCTCGTGAAGCACAGCTCACCTTTCTGTCGTACACTTTTCCTGACGTCTGACTATGAAGATTTTCCCCATCTCCTCTATACGCAGAGCCGTAGCGGCGCTCTTTCTTTTGAGTTCTGTTGCCCTTGCGAGTCCACAGACCCAACCAGCTCGAAAACTCACTTGGCATCCGCTCGAATTCGCCATCCTCAAGTTTAATGACGATGCGCCAAAATCCTGGAACATCTACCATTCAGACAAAAAGGGCGTGCTCCTGGTGCGTTTGTGGAAGCGCTATCTCCTGATCAACGTCTCGGACCAGGAGGTCTACGACATTGACCCTGAGAAAATCAGGCCGGTGGGTGATTCGGTGGAATGGTCTTACGCCGATTTGCCGGAAAAACCAATCGAGACTCCAGATTGGATAGAAAGAAATCTTGGTCAGCTTGAGCGCGTCCGGTTTCGCTTGGGCAAGAATGGCCACTACCTTGAGCTGCAATTGCCTCTCGGCCCGAACGGCCGCCCCATTTATTGAGCGGGAGTCCGCACCGCTTCTTTCGGTGTGTTTGCTCCGATGCTCGTGTTCGCCGGCGGCGCATCATGCGAGGTTGTGGCGCGAAACACTCCATAGAACCACGGGATCCCCAGCGCCCCCGCTCCGACCCCAACATTCACACGGTCGCCAGTCTGGAAACGGTCGTAGTCATCCGAGTCTACTGCCAGCCTCTCGTACTTGTGTCCTTCGCGCCACGAATACACGAACACTCTCCGCGTGCCCCGCACCACGCCACGCATGAGATAGCGTCCTTCTACGACTGTTTCGTGATATCGCACGTCTTTAGGCGAATCGAGTCTGCCGTTCAAGAAAAGTGCCAGCGACAAAATGAACGGAATCGGAATCAATCCTGTGAACAGGTGCTTTAGTAACTCGATCTCCTTGCGGGCGTGCGCTCGCCGGTCCAGAAACACGGCCAGCGCTAAGGCGAGGAAGAACACCAGCCCAAAGAACACCAGCATCGCATCCACATCGAGCGGCGGATAAACCTGACTGAGTGAGGGAAACAGCAGCGAGCCTGCCAGGAAAATGGCCATCTGTCGGAGGAGCCGCCAGCGAAACAGCACTTCCGCGGCAGCCGAGGTCAGCCCACAGACCGGGCACTGATCGCTGGTACGTTCTGAGCCACAATCGAGGCAACGCGTCATCGAAGGTAGTATACGGCGGTACCCGGGTTATGCGCCCCCCGCGAGCCGTTCGAGCAAATCCCGATAATGGCGCTGGTTCTGATCTTCCTGTACATGGATTGCGACGCCCATGCCGCGCCCGGGTTCGACGCGTTTCACGGAGCATTCCAACCACAACGGATGCTCCATGGTCAGGCGTGCGCGAAAGCCAGCGCCCACCCACAGGACATCTTCGGATTCGATGAACATTCCGCCGGCACTGATGTCACGAGTTCGCGCGCTCAGCCTTGCAGAACCCCATTCGATCTCGAGAACGGCCCGGTAAGGAAAGCGAGGCGCCCTCCGCCGCTCCATCCGGCGTCCCCCCAGTTTGGTCGTGTTCATGGACTCCGCACCCTCAGGGTACAGGTTGGCGCGCAAGAGTCGAGCCCGTGCAGCGTGCCTCTGCTCAAAGGATACGATGGGAGGAGCTATGTTGTTTCAGACACCGCAAGGGAGTGTTTTGTTCCCGCCAATTGCGCCTTGGGCACACGGTTTGGATTCTGCGCAGACTTCACGGTAGACGCGCCGCATCGCAGCCCGTTAGCGGGCGCATGCCGGACACTTTATTTTCAAAAAAATGAGCGATATATTTCGAATGCAGCTATGCCGCTTGTGTGGACTCAAGCGAATCAGGCGCTCGCTCTTTACCTGATGGAAAACTCCGTGGGAGAAAAATCATGAGTGCCAATTGGAGACGCGGAATCGCCGGAATGGTGATCTTGCTTGTAGTAATCCTCTTTCAGAGCGGGGCGAATGCACAAATTCAACGCGACTCGCTCGCTCAAACGCCACCGATGGGTTGGAACAGTTGGAACAAGTTCGCATGCAACGTCAGTGAAGATTTGATTAAGTCCGTGGCCGATGCCATCGCCAGAAACGGGATGAAGGACGCCGGTTATCAATACGTGGTGATTGACGATTGCTGGCAAGTGAGTCGCGATGAAAACGGGAACATCGTGGCCGATTCAAAGCACTTTCCCTCCGGCATCAAAGCCCTGGCCGATTACGTGCATTCAAAGGGATTGAAGTTCGGCCTGTATTCCGACGCAGGCAAGAAAACCTGCGCCGGGCGTCCCGGCAGCCAGGGTCATGAGTATCAGGACGCACTGCAATATGCCCGCTGGGGTGTGGATTACCTTAAGTACGATTGGTGCAATACCGATACCCGCAACGCCGAGGAGGCCTACTCGACCATGAGCAACGCTCTCCTCAGTACGGGCCGCCCCGTCGTCTTCAGTTTGTGTGAGTGGGGCACCGCCAAACCGTGGCTCTGGGGCAAGGGCACTGGCAACTTGTGGCGCACCACGGGCGACATCACCGACAAGTGGTCGAGCAGGAAGAAGTGGCCTGATGGCAGTTGTTGCGAATTGGGCATGGTGGACATTCTCGATTTGCAAGTCGGCCTCGATCCGTTCGCCGGCCCGGGCCACTGGAACGATCCCGACATGATGGAAGTGGGCAACGGCGGCATGACCATTCCTGAATACCGCGCGCACTTTAGTTTGTGGGCCTTGCTGGACGCTCCGCTGATCGCTGGGAATGATGTCCGCTCGATGACCCCGGAAATCAAGGAAATCTTGACGAACACGGAAGTGATCGCTGTGAATCAGGACAAATTGGGCCAGGAGGGTCACCGCGCGAAAAAGACTGGCGACCTGGAGGTTTGGGCCAAAACGCTCGTCGATGGAGGCCGTGCCGTAATCCTTTTAAATCGCGGAGCTACAGAATCCGAAATCAGCGTTGCATGGGAGGATATCGGGTACACCGCGCACTTGCCGGCTAAGGTCCGCGATCTGTGGGCGCACAAGGATGTCGGCACTTTCACTGGAAGCTACTCTGCCAAAGTCCCTTCCCACGCTGTGGTCATGGTGAAGGTCGCACCTTGAAAAGCTCAATGGAGAATGTTTTAGCGACGTACTTGATTATTCTGCTCACTCTGTTGTGGTGTTCGCCCCGCCTTAGGCAGGCGATCAGTCGCATCCGAGGGGCGAGAGCCGAACCGATAGCGAGAGATTTTGGCCCACGGCGTTAGCCGTGGGAAGGCGAAGCGTTCATCAGTCCTTTGGGCCCCGTTAGTGGCGACAGAAAATGAGTCACACCTACACAAACGTGGCGATCCACGCATTGTTTGCCACGAAAGGTCGACAGCCGTGGCTTGATCGAGAATTACGATCTGATTTGTTCGCCTATATGGCCGGCATTATCAAACATCTGGGTGCCAGGCCACTGATCGTGGATGGTTTCAAGGACCACGTCCACTTGCTTTTCATCCTGCCGGAGCAACTTTCGTTGGCGGATCTGATGGAAAAACTGAAGGCAAACTCGTCGAGATGGCTTCATGAGCGGTCGCCTTCTTTGCGCAATTTTGCCTGGCAGACGGGCTACACCGCCTTCAGCGTGAGTCAATCGAGCATGGAACAAGTAAGAGCTTACATTGCCACGCAGGAGGAGCATCATCGGAAACGGACGTTTCATGACGAAGTGGTTGCCTTGCTTCGGAAGCACGGAATTGAGCCGGACTCGCACTTTGACAAGTGATTGTGTCGCCCCTATGGGGCTCTCTTGGCTGCTCGTGATTCTTGTTCCCACGGCTTACGCCGTGGGCCACATTCTGACGCCGCCGGAGTAATGCGTTTGCTCCACTTGGTTTTGCTAGACAGTAGTTAGAGAGGCAAGTCGAACGCTGGGGCGTGGCGCGCGCCGTGCGCCATGAGGTGCTCGATCTTTGAAACAGGCTCGATTCCTCCGCGAGCTCCAAGTCCCGTGCAATTAAGCGCCGCTGCGGCGCAGGCAAACTCGAGTTGGCGTTGCACTGGCCAGCCTTTCAGCAATCCATAGATGAAACCTGCGTGGAAGATATCTCCCGCCCCTGTGGTGTCCACCACGTCCACTTGGTACGCCGGGGCGTAATGGAATTCCTTGCCGTCCCAAGCAAGAACTCCCTCAGCGCCAAGCGTCGCAGCCGCAAGCTTGGCGCCGAAGCGTCGAAAAACCTCCGGAAGAGAACGACGAAGATCGGCATCGTGAGTCAGCCGCGTGGGGATGTCCCGGCTGGTCACCAGATAATCGACATTTGGCAGCAGCGTTTCCACCCCGGGGTAGAGATCATCCAAGTCGGCGACGACGAGAACCCCTGCAGCGCGCGCCCACTTCGCGGCCTGAGCGGCCGCGGCCGTGTCGTGGCCATCCACAAGCAGCACGCGTGCATTCACGACCCACTCGCGATTAAGTTCCTCGGGAAGCAGTGTGAGGCGGCTGTCGCGCTTCCATAGCACTGTGCGTTCGCCCGCATGGTCAACTAGGATGAAGGCCTGCTGGCTGGCGCAGCCGGGTGCGGTCATGAGATCTGCTTCGACGCCCAGTCGTTCAAATTCGGCGCGGTGCAGCGATGCGGCGTGGTCTTCGCCCAACTTGCCCACATAACGCGTGCGCAAGCCCCACTGCTGGCAGGCAACAACGGCCGAAGCGACCTGCCCACCAATCAGAACATTTGCGGAGTGAATCTCAATTTTCGAGCCTCGCTCCGGAAACTGCTTGACCCGGATCAGCGTATCCGTTGCATTCAGACCCACTCCGACTACGTCAACTTTTGGGAAATCGGTCATCGTTTCAGAGAACACTCTATCAGTGGAAGCGCGTGGTGCGCCAAAGCTTCCTGCCACAGAGGAGAAGAAACAGGATAAGCGCAGCGGTCAAGGCGAGTGCAGGTCCCCAGTGAAACGAGAGCTTGGGAATGCGCGCCATCGCGGCAAAACGAACGAGGATAAACGTTGCGACAGCGACCAGCAGCCAGTCCAACGTGCCGCGGCTCGGACGCTCTTCGCCGGCGGCCTGCCGCCCTTCGAAGCGCGCCTCCACGTATTCTGCCTCAACGCCGTAACGTTGGCTCTCTCGTTGCGCCGCTTCTTTCCAGTGTTTTTGCTCCTCGCCCGTGGCGGAAGAAATCGCGATTGCGCCAACACCCACAATCATTAATAAAGACCCGCCAATCACCTCCAAATATGTAACGTGACTTTTGCCCTGCAACTCCCCGAAAACAAAAATGCCCCACAACAGTCCCCAAAGTTGATTAGTGTTGGAGAGCGGAATCCCTCGACTGATGCCGACGTATTTTGCGGCGTACTGCTGGAAGAGATCGCCGATCACCCAAACGAAACCCCCGAGCATGAGCCAGAAGATGACTGTGCGCGCAGCAAAGAGTTCGTGCAGGAGCGGCGTGAAGCCGGTGTAGCTAACCGCCAGAGCGCTCATCATGCCGAGTTCGCCGAAGGTGAAAAACGTAACAAAGGAGAGCGGATTCATTCCTGTCAGGTAGGCCTTGCGATACGGGATGTACATCGTGCCCCAAAGGACTCCCGCGCCCAGCGCTGCCCAAACGCCGTTCAAGGAGTGCCCCGAAGTACCTTGCGACGCAGACGCGATCGCCAAAATGGCGGCGCCGACGCACATGACGATCGCGCCGCCGAGAACGCCGGTCCACCGGCGCCAACCCGCTTGCTGCAGTTCGTTGAAGAACAGGAAGCCCCAGAAGATGCCGATGAGGCTGTTGGAGTTCCACAAGGGAAACGCGATGCTCAGGCCGATGTCGCGAATCGCAAAGATGGTCAGCGTGTTCGCAACAGCCCAGAGGCAGCCAGCAAGGAGCGCCCACAGGATGAGGTGCGGCGCGCGGCGCACGTCGGCGCGAACCGAGGAAGTGCCGAGCACAAGCGCAGGCAAACTCCAGCGCGCGAGGAAGACTCCCGTGACCATGATGAGCGAGATCACCATCGGAGAGATGCCGATGGTGACAAGCTTCGTTGGCGCTTCGGCGGCGCCAAGCCATGCCCCTGCGGTGAATCCGCAGAGAATGCCGAGAAGTTGCAGACGGCGGGGCCGCGTCAGGTCGTCTTGTGTGGGGGAAACAAACGCCGATTCGGCTGGCATGATCCTCCGCGGAGAGATTAGCGAATGAAACGAAGCAGGAGCAGTCCGCCACACAAAACTGCCACCGGCACCCAAAAGTGGATGTCAGTGAGGATGCTGGCCGCGCGGCTGCGCGATGATTCAGCGTTGCCCATGTGGGGATTGCGGTTCCTCTCCATTGACTTGACCGGCTGGCATTATACCTCTCGCGTCCCTGTTTTGAGGGACGTGCCCGAGGCCTAACGGATCCGCAGTGCTTTCCACACAAAGGAAAAAATGAGGGTTGCGGGACAGGATGCGCCGTGGTAGCCTGAGCGAACAAAAGGCGAATAAACGGAGCTGCCCCTTATGCCTGATTCTCTTGCCGTTCGTTTGGCCAAAGTCACCCCGATTTCCATGGCCCTCCCTTCCCACCCTTCCATGACGCTGGCCCGCGTCTCGCAGGTGCTGGACACTTTTTCGTCCCGCGATTTGAGCGGAGAAGTCCTGACCGCCGTGCGCCATTATCCCGCGCGAGAAGCACAATGGGCTGACTTTCCCGCTTGGGCTCAGGAAGATCTGCGGGCAGCGTACGTCGCGAAGGGCATCCAGCAGCTCTACACGCACCAGGCCGCCGCTGCAGAAGCCGTGCACGCCGGAAAAAACGTCGTGATTGTCACTCCGACGGCGAGCGGGAAGACGCTCTGCTACAACCTGCCGGTGCTGGACGCGATTCTGGGTGACACCGACACCCGCGCGCTTTACCTTTTCCCTACGAAAGCGCTGGCGCAAGACCAACTGGCGGAGTTGTACGACCTGAACCAGCGGTTAGATAACCAGTTCGGTGTTTTCACGTACGACGGCGACACGCCCAGTGATGCGCGCAAGGCTATTCGCGAGAAGAGCCACATTGTCCTGACCAATCCCGACATGCTGCACACCGGGATTCTTCCGCACCACACGCGCTGGACACGGTTGTTCGAGAATCTACGCTACATCGTCATTGATGAGCTGCACACTTACCGCGGTGTATTCGGCAGCCACCTTTGTAACGTGCTCCGACGCTTGCGGCGTATCGCCCAATTCTATGGGCGTCAGCCGCAATTCATCTGCTGCTCGGCGACGATCGCGAATCCAGGTGAGCTGGCCTCTCGGTTGATCGAGGATGACGTCGAAGTGCAGTCGGAAAATGGCGCGCCCTCCGCGGAGAAGACATTCGTTTTCTACAATCCGCCGGTGGTGAACCGCGCGCTGGGCATCCGTCGCAGCTACATCAATGAGGCGTCGCGGGTTTCGCAGGAGTTCCTGAACCACGATTTGCAGACAATGGTGTTTGCCAATTCGCGCCTCCACACGGAAATCATTCTGACGTACTTGCAGCAGGCGAATCCGCAGCTTCCCGGGAAGCCGGAAACGATTCGTGGCTACCGGGGAGGGTACTTGCCCACCGAGCGCCGCGAAATCGAGCGCGGCTTGCGAGAGGGTCGTATTCGCGGGGTCGTGACGACCTCCGCGATGGAACTCGGCATCGATGTGGGGTCGCTCGATACCGTAGTCATGGCCGGCTATCCTGGCACGATTGCCGCAACCTGGCAACGAGCAGGGCGAGCGGGACGCCGCAGTGGGAGCTCGTGCGCCGTGTTGGTGGCTTCTTCTTCTCCGCTAGATCAGTTCATTGTGCGGCATCAGGATTATTTCTTCGGGAATACGCCGGAGCACGCCTTCATACAGCCGGACAACCTGGAAATCCTCATCAATCATTTGAAGTGCGCTGCGTTTGAGCTGCCGATTGGACCGGGCGAGAAGTTTGGGGAAGTGGATGTTCGGGATTTGTGCGTGCGTCTGGCTGAAGCGGGCTATCTCCATCTTGCGGGGGAGAATTTTCACTGGACCCATGAAGCGTATCCGGCGGATACCATCAGCCTGCGCTCAGTCACCAGCGACAACTTCGTGATTATTGACATCACGGGAGCGCCGCTCGTGATTGGCGAAGTGGATTTCTTCAGCGCGCTGACCACGGTCCACGAAAAGGCGATTTATCTTCACGGCGGGCAGCAGTATCACGTCGAGCATTTGGATTTCAAGGAGAGGAAAGCCTACGTCAAGCAAGTGGACGTGGATTACTACACTGACGCGATCCGCTACACGCAAGTCCGCGTACTGGAAATTGCAGAGACGGCCTCGAAATTTCCGGGTCACAGTCACTCCCACGGTGACGTTCTCGTGCGATCGCAAGTGGTTGGGTTTAAGAAGATCAAATTCTTCACGAATGAAAACATCGGGGCGGGCAAACTGGAGCTTCCCGAGAACGAGATGCACACAACGTCCTACTGGATGACGTTGGAGCGGCCGCTGATTGAGTCGTTGCCGTACTCGATCAGTGAGCGGCAATCCGGGATGTTTGGCCTGCTGCACGCGCTGGAGTCCGTGGCCACTTTGCTCTTGATGTGCGACGGTCGCGATCTGGGCACCGCCATCGGCGAGCGGCCGCCCACGCCTGGGGTGGACGAGCCTGTCATCCTGAGCGAAGCGAAGGATCTCAACTCCCGCTCTTCGGAAGTGTGGATGAGTGGGAAAGAAGAATTCTACGAGCCAAACTTGTACCTGTTCGACGCGTATCCCGGCGGAATTGGCTTCTCGGAGCCCTTGTTCCGGGCGCACGAATTGCTCATCCAAAAAACGCGGGAACTCATTCAGGCATGCCCGTGCGAAGCTGGCTGCCCCTCGTGCGTGGGCCCGGCGGGTGATCTGGCGCCAAAAGCCAAAGAGGCGGCGCTCGCCATCTTAGATCGCTTGTGTGCCTAGAATTTTGGAGTGCGGCGGCTTGGGACCAATACAAATCACCCGGGACGAACCTTATGCCTTCTGCTGTTGACAAATTCTCTCGCCTCGCCGCTCTGAAGCCGGCGCGCGCCTTGCCGCAAAAGCTACCGAGTCTGCGCATGCCGAATGAAGAGGATCCGGTCAGCCGCCTGCTAGGCGGGGGAATTGCGACGAATCGCTTCGGCGAGCACCTGGCGATTCGCAATTGGTTTTCGACCCCGGAGTTCGTGCCGCCTTCCCCTGTGGCGTTGCAATTGCTCTCACGCCCACGTGATGACAGCGTCAGCCGGCGCACTCTGAAGGCCCTCGAAAACCCCGAAAAGTGGCTATTCCTGGATACGGAGACGACTGGTTTAGCAGGCGGTACAGGCACGTACGCATTTCTCGTCGGCATCGCGTGGTGGGACGCCGGCGGCTTGCAGGTGGAACAATTGTTCCTGCGTGACTTTTCGGAGGAACATTCCCTGCTCCACGAGTTGGCTCAACGTTTGGCGGAGCGTCCTGTCCTCGTCACCTTCAATGGTAAATGCTTCGATTGGCCGCTCCTGGAAAACCGTTTCACGATGACCAGGGCCATCCGCGTTCCGCAATTGCAGGCGCATCTGGACTTGCTTCATCCGGCACGCGCCTTGTGGCGGCTGCGCCTGGGTTCCGTGCGATTAACCGAACTTGAGCGGCATGTTCTGGACGCGACGCGGCTCGGCTGGCAGCGCGCGGACGACGTGCCTTCTGCCCTTATTCCTCAGCTTTACTTTGATTACTTACGCGGGGGCACAGCCAAGCCTCTCGTCGGCGTCGTGAAACACAATCAGATGGACCTGCGTGGCCTCGCGGCTCTATTTGGCAAAATCAATTCCCTGCTGGAGGCGGGCGAACGCAGTTTTGCTGGAGCTGATTCGCTGGATCTTTTCGGCCTGTCAAAATTCCTGAATCGCCGCGGCGAGAAAGATTTGGCGCAATCCGCCTGCGCGCAGGCTTTGAATGCAGGCTTGCCAACAGAATTTCGCCCCCAGGCAACGCGGGATTTGGCGCTGATGGCCAAGCGCCGCGGCGATGCGGCCCGCGCGGCCGAGCTGTGGCACGAACTCGTAGCACATCCGCAAGACTCCGTTTTGGCCTGCGAGCAACTGGCTATTCATTACGAACGTCATGCGCGCGATTTGGCACGCGCGCTGGAATTCGCGCAGCTTGCCATTAAGCAAGTGCAGACCCTCACCGCTCGAACCCGCGATCTCTACGCCGCTGCCCGCGCGGGCCGTCAGGAGAGAAAGTTGCTGTGCCGTCTGGAGCGCCTACGGCATCGAATTGCCAGGGACCAGGCCGCCATCCGAGCTCCCGTCCTCGCGCATTCCGCCGTGGCCGCTTCAGGTTCCCGGCAGCGCACTCGCTGAGTTTTCCTGGCCTCTGCCGGTCATCTTGAATTTGGAGGTACAAAGCGGATGGAATCTCTGGGTACAAAACAACAAACTGTCGGTGGAGGAACCATGGCCACTACCGAAATCTCGTATTTGCGCAATGAACTGGAACTCCGCCGCGACCGGCTCGTTGAGGCCTCGCGCACGAATGTTGGCGATCCATCCATTCTTGAACTTCTCGCAAGTGTGGATGCCGCGCTCTCTCGCATGCAATCGGGCACGTTCGGAATTTGCGAACAATGCCACGAATCGATCGAAGCCGACCGCTTGCTCAGTGATCCTCTCGTGCGTTTCTGTTTGGATCACTTGTCCACGGCGGAGCAGAGGGCCCTCGAAAAGGACTTGTCGCTGGCGGCCGGAATTCAGCGGGGACTGTTGCCTCGCCCGGACTGGGCCGTAGACGGCTGGCAGGCGCGCTTTCTCTACCAGCCAGCTAATCTGGTCAGCGGAGATTATTGCGACTTGATCGAAGTCAACGGCGGATTTTTGTTTCTGCTCGGGGACGTTGCGGGGAAAGGAGTGGCCGCTTCGATGTTGATGAGCCATCTCCATGCGACTTTTCGCACATTAGCGGGACAGCACCTTCCGCTCCATCAACTAGTGGAACATGCCAATCGGCTGTTCTGCGAGAGCACGACCGCGGGGCAATTTGCAACCATGGTCGTGGGCTACGCTTCGCCCGACGGCAAAGTGGAATACGTGAGTGCTGGACATCTCCCTCTCTTCCACATATCGGATTCCGGCGTGTGCGCGCGGGAGGCAACTGGCGTACCGCTGGGGATGTTCTGCGGGGCAAATTTTGATGTCTGCCAGCTCTCACTCGCGCCCGGCGACAAGTTGTTGCTCTACACCGACGGATTCACGGAGATGTTCAATGCCACCGGAGATGAATTCGGCATCCCGCGGCTGAAATCCCTGGCCGGGCGCCACGCGGCGACTCAGCCGGAGGACATGCTGGCGGCTTGCATCGAAGAGCTTCGCAGCTTTTCGCCGGCAACGAAACAGACCGACGATCTTACCCTGATGGTCCTACATCGCACTCACTAATGGTCGCGAAGCGAAAGGGCGGCCACCTTCGTGGCGGATGGCCAACCGATCTTCTTGGTCCACTGAGAGAAGAGTGCTTCGCTGCCTCCCTCGAGACTGACGCATTCCTTCGCTGCACACCGAAAGAACACGGTTGCATCCGGCGCATCGAACGATAGGTATTCGTCCGCGCTGGCGACGTGGTTGCGGCTCGGATACTTCTTTGCCATCGCATCCGAATACGCGGCGAAGAACTCCCCCGCAAACGCTTCGGTATTGAAACGGACGCGCGTAAACAGCATGAGCCGTTTCGTGTCCTTTTGCTCAAAGGTCGCGTAATCGTCCCCATCCCAGCCGGCCGCTTCCTTCTTTGCTCGAGCCTCATCGAGGAATTGCTTGAGAATTTCCTTCCAGCCGAATTCGCCCATCGAATTTTCTTCCAGCAGCGTCCAGCCAGTACCCGGTGCTCCCTCGGGAAGGTCCACTTTGAGGACTGCGGGAATCTTGTTCGCGCGGTACAAATCGGGATGCATAATTTGTTGCGTATTGGCGGGAGGCTTTTCGAAGACGGTATTGAACCCGCGCCAGCCTGTGGTTCGCAACACCGACATCGAAAACGTGAGGCCCGTGAAGTACGGGAACATCAGCGAATCCTTGATGAACGGCGGCGACTTTTTCAGCATGGGCGTATCGGCAAGGTCGCCGACAAAGACGGAAAGGTCTATGTCCGGAAGGTCGCGCAATTTCAGACCCTTGTCACGCAGCATGTATTCCAGCATGGCGGCCATGGCACTGCCCTCCAGCACGGATTCGCGTGCCATCTCCGCGTCGTCGTTGGGCCGGGCGGCGTGGGCCCAAGCCTCAATGTGAAAAGACTGATCTTGAAGAGCGTGGGTCAGCTCATGGGACATGACCATGCGCTGCTCGTCTGCGGCAATCCAATCCGCGATATAGAACTCGTGCGCCTTTGGATCGTAGAGGCCGGCGATTTGCTCTGTCAGCAGATCAACGAGGAAACTCTCTAGATTGAAGCCTTTGGGAATAATGCCAAACGCCTCCGCGCTGCGTGCGGATGCATAGCGTCCCTTGGCGTCTTTCTCGTCGTTCATCTGCTCGAGGACGTACGCACGGATCTCCTCCCTCGACCGGATAGACTTCTTGAGCGGGGATTTCAATTGCAGGCCGGTGATCTCGCTCATGTCCTTCAGAACTTCATCCGCAGTGGCAAGAAACTCCGGGTTTTCGGACCTCACCCCAGTACTAGGAGGCGCGGGGGCGGCTTGTTGCCCCCCTGCGCAAGGAAGGATCAGGAGATAGAGTGCGGCCAGCAGGATCGGGCGCAAGAAGGCAACGCAAAGCTGACGCATGTGAGCCATACGAGGTCAGAATAACAGACTTTGTGCACCAATCTGGTTCTCAGCTCCAGGTGGGGTTGTTGGAAACATACAGAAGGGATAGGGTCGCTACGCTCAAACTGTCCGTCTAGTGTTGAACGGAGTGCGGGATTTCCACAGGTGCGATGCGTGTTCCGTATTCGTAACAAGTTGGTTATTTGCTACGATGTACATCAGCCAGGACATTTTGAAACGAGGAGTGTCTATGTATCCTCCTGGATTGCGTCTTCGTCAAATCAGGGAATCGTTGGGTCTGACGTATCGTGATGTCGAGCGTGCCAGTTATGAGATTGCCGTCAGGCGTGGTCGCCCAGACTTCATCCTCCACATCAGTCGCTTGGCAGACATTGAGAACCGAAACGTGGTACCAAGCCTGCACAAGTTGTACTCGCTTGCGGCCATCCTCCACTTGGATCCGCTGGAAATCACGAGTTGGTATGAAGCGCCATTTCAACAAACAATGCAGGAGGGCGCGAGCTTCCCCGCACCGCGCACTCACCTGAGCGAAACCTCTCTTCCCGCTACGGTGCCTCCCGCCCTCCTAAATCGCCTTGAGTCCGAGAACACAAAACTCCTTCAGCGGCAGCCGGCATCGATTGTGCCACTACGCAACGTAGACAGTTCCAGTAGTAGCCGGTATCGTTACGGTTTTGTCGGACTTTCCGACCGCCGCATGATGCCGATCCTCCGGCCGGGCAGCACGGTATTGATCGACACAAATCTTCGCCGCATTGAGGATGCAAATTGGTCGAATGAGTATGACCGTCCCATGTATTTTGTCGAATTGCGAAGGGGCTACCGGTGCGGCTGGTTTCAGAAAGATAAGTCCCTATTGATCATGCAACCCCACACGCTTTCACGGTGCGCGCCGGAGGTCTGGAGGACGCCAGATGAGGCGGAAGTGGTGGGACAGGTGGTAGGGGTGGTCACATATCTGAATGAGCCGTGGTCTTGTTGTCCGCCAGCAGTTCCGACAGAACCTTCAGATTGGAACAAAAAAGTTCTTTGAGATAACTGGGCGCTTGCGGCGGAATCCAATCCTTACCCGTTTCCCGGCAGCGGCCCACATTTTCCTTCAGAGATCCTGGCAGCGAGCTCAGATGTTTCCGCAAGTCTTCTTCCTGCGAAGGCAGTGGCATTTCCAGTAGACGCTCAAAGACTTCTTCGTGGCAGCGGGCTATCACTTGGTCTACCCGCTCCGCGCCATACACAGTCGCCAGCCGTTCGTGAATATAGCGGCCCGAAGCAGGATCGCGCAGGCTAAAAAGGTAGGCAAGCCGCTGGTGAGCTCCATTCAAGGGTTCCAGGTAATTTGCGGTGAAGTCGAACAGAATTTGCCGGTGGGTCTGAAGATTCTCGAGCATGGGAAATCCTGATTCTGAGGCCTGTTCCGTCCGCGGAACTTTTTTCCCGAGGAAAGCGCGTACTCAGCGAAAGACGGCATTCTCCGATTCAAGGAGGCTGCCCGATGAAAAAAATTCTGTTCACCCTGGGCGCTGCATTAACTACAAGCTTCATCCTACTTTCCTTGACAGTACTGGTCAACCATTCAGTTATACCTTTCACCCATCAAGGCGCATGGCTTTTGGCCGATGGGGCTCCGCTTCCGCCGGCGCCGCCACCCCCACCGCCACCGCCTCCGCCTCCCAAAGACGGCTCCACTCTCGTTGCCGATGGCGCTCCGCTTCCGCCAGCTCCACCGCCTCCTCCACCTCCCAAGAACGGCGTGATGAACCCTGGGAATGAGTGGAAAACCGCGTGGGCCTGAGAATTCTCTAATCCCGCGGCGCAAACTATCCTCCTAGGCAGGTATTCCTATTTACTTCGGAGTCAAGTTAGGATAAGCTGCCTAGGATGGCCGCGCCAGAAATTCTCCGCAACCTCACGTGGGCAATCACCACGTTATTCGAGATTATCCTTTTCTCATACATACTTCGGCGGAGAGTCTACCGCTCTCATCCTGTATTCGCCCTGTATGGCCTTGTGGTGATCTTGCAAGAGGCCTCCGCGGCCTTCGCCGTACGCTATCTCAACCCGCACAGTATTGAATACTTCAACTTCGCTTGGAGCGTCCAGGCCGTCGTGGTCTGCATTCGCTGGCTCGCGGTGACGGAAATCGCGCGGAGGGTGTTGGCCGGTTATTCCGGAATCTGGAAAATGGCCAGTCACATCTTGGTTTTAGCGAGTGCGATCATACTCGCGTACTCGATTGCCGTTTCCGGGGCTCGCTGGGATCGGCTCATCACCAGTGCAGATCGCGCCGTGGAATTGTGCATTGGCGCTTTCATCGTCGGCATGCTTCTCTTTGCGCGGTACTACAGATTGGCCATCGCAAACCTGGAACGCCAGTTGGCAACCGGCTTCTGCCTCTTTTCGTGTTTTTGGGTCATCAACAACTCGATTTATCAGCACTGGGGCAGCTCCGCCGCTACCTTGTGGGAGGTTTTAAGCATTTTCTCCTTCTTCGCCACCCTCCTCATTTGGATCAGCGCGATTCGAAATGCCACGGCGCCGCAGCAGGTGTCGTACCCGGTGCCGATATCAGTTCAAATGTATGGAGAGCTTTCCAAAGAGTTGGATTCCAGGCTGCAAGTGCTTAACCGCCGTCTCAGCCACCTGCTCCACTCTCAGGATTCACGATCATGAGTCTCCCTCTGCTTCTCTTTATTCTCCTGGCCGTATTCCTTGTCTTCCTGCTCGGTTTGGCGGCGAAGTCACCGAAGGGACTACCCCTCACCTCGGAAGAGGTGATTGACGCGCTCTCCCAGGAACGCCACTATGCCCGCCTGCCACAGATCCTTCAGTCGCTGCGCGAGGACGATACGGATTTCCTGCGTAGGCGCGGACACCTCGAACTGTTGAGTCAAATTCGGGGGGAGCGCAAACGAATCGCGTTGCGTTTTTTGCATTACCTTGAGAAGGAGTATCAACTTCTCCTGGAGGCCTCACGCATTCTTGCGACTCTGGCGCCGGAGCTCAGCGCCATCGGTGAGTACGAGCGATTAAAGAGGAACCTCCGATTCGTCTTGCTCTGCCGCTATCTGCGCTGGCGGCTGCGCCTTGGGCTACAACCTTGGAACGCCTTTGGAAGTATCTCCGATATGGCGGGGGAAATGACTCTGAAGCTTGAGATGGCCACCGCACAACTGGGGGAACGCGCGTTGATGGCTGCCGACTTTCCCTCATTCCTGAACAAGGGGCGCAACGGCCCCGAGTAGTTTCGCTTCAACCGCAGTACGCAGATCCTCGATTCGAATCGGGTGGTGAAGCACAACCGCATCCGGGGGCAGAATCCGCGCCACTCCGCTGCCGTCGGCAGAAGCCGAGCTCATCCACAGCACCCGCGAGCCGAGGCCATGTCCATCATGACGCTGGCACGGCTCTGTACTTCCATTGTCTCCCTGGAAAACCATCTGCCAATTGGCCAAGACCAGATCAAATTCCTGGCTCGCCAACAATTGACGCGCCTCCGCGACCGTCTTCGAGACAGTGACTGAGTGTTCATTTTCAGACAGTGCGCGGGCGAGATTTTCACGCACGGATTCGTTCCCCTCCAGCACGAGAATGCGGCCGCTGCGCACCGGCTGGGATGATACTGCCTGCGGCGCCACTGTTTGCTCTGGCCTCGATTGCAAAGGAAGCTCAATGCGGAATTTTGCGCCGCGCCCCGGTTCATTCTGGACGAGAATTCTCCCGCCGTGTTCTGTAACGATTCCGTAGCAGATGCTCAGACCAAGTCCAGTGCCCTTGCCCACAGGTTTTGTGGTGTAGAAAGGATCAAACACGCGCGTGGGATCCTGGACTCCGGGACCACTGTCCGTGAATTCGATGAAGATCTGGTCGGCTTCGATCCCCGTGCGTACCCAAAGGTCCCCCTCGGCGCTCTTTTCGAGGATGGCATCGACCGCATTGTTGATGAGGTTCAGGAAAACCTGTTGGAGCTGATGCGGGTCGGCAAGGGCTTCCGGCAAGCCGGCTGCCAAGTCAAGATGAATTCCGATATGGCTCATGCGCAGGTCATAATCGCGCAGAGCCATGGTGTCCTCGAGGATGGCATTCAGTTGAACTGGGATGCGCTCCGGCTTGTGCTGGCGCCCGAAACTGAGGAGATTCTGCACGATGCGGTGTGCCCGCTGCGCCTGCTTGTACAGCTTCTCGCTGTAACTCAGGGCCTGCGTGCCTGCCTGCCCATTTGAGCTCAACAGTTGGCTATAACCTAGGATGGCCGTGAGCGGGTTGTTCAACTCGTGAGCGACGCCGGAGATGAGCTGGCCGACCGCGGCGAGTTTCTCGCTGTGCACCAGTTGTTCCTGGGTCCGGCGCAGATTCTCATAGGCCTGGCGGGTTTCTTCATACAAGCGGCTGCGGTCGACGGCGCCGGCGACCTGGCTCCCCACCGCAATCAATAGGCTGATGTCCGCGGCAGAAAACTCCCTGAAAGTTCGAGTCCCCACGACGAGCCCGCCGATGATCTGTTCCTTTGACCACAGCGTGACCACATAGGCCGACGCAAGGTTCTCCTTCTTCTGGACCTCGCGAACAATCGGAGGCAGCGGCATCCCCTGGACCGAAAGAAACGTGGCATGGGCGGAATGAAGTTGATGAATCAATTCGCTCGAAACGCTCATGGGGGGAAGGCCCTTGGCGTATTCAGACCGGAGTCCGACGGCGGCCACCCGGCGCAGCGTCGTGCCGTCCCGGTCGAGCAAGTGCAGGGACGCCACATCCAATTCGAAAAGTTCCAATATTTGCCTCAAAGTGCGGTGCACGGAATCATTCAGATCGAGAGTGTACGACAGCGTCTCCGCAATGGAGTTCAGTACTACGAGCTCGCGGTTCCGCCGACGGATCTGCTTCTCGGCGCGGCGCCGCTCGCTCACGTCCAGGAGGAACCCTTGGTAGGCCGTCACGTTCCCCGCAGAATCCCGCACCGCCGTCGAGGATTCGCTCACCGTGCGAATTTCCCCGTCCTTCCGGCGAATCTCGAATTCAAAGTCGTTCACAGCGCCGTGTTCATTCAGGATTTTCAACAAGCGATCGCGGTCCGTCGAACTGACGTACAGAGTCTGCCTGATATCGACGCTCATCAGCTCGTCGCGGTTTTCATAGCCCGTGATGCGCATCAGGGCGTCGTTGAAGTCGAGGAATCGCCCTTGGGATGTGGCAATGAAAACGCCTTCTTGAACGCTGGCGACCAGCGTGCGGTATTTCTCCTCCGCTTTCTTCCGTTCCGTAATGTCTTTCAGGACATGAATTGTGCCGAGTTCCCGGCCAGCCGGATCGGTGAATTGCGAATTGGATGCCAGGAAGTAACCTGCAAGCCAGGGATCGGGAAAATCCCCTTCTCCGGAAACGCCTTCGCAATAGGGGCAAAGCGTGAAATAAGCCTCCCGGGGATTGAGCAGGTCGCTCACCACGCGTCCGACCAGGGCCACACTCTTTCGCCCCAGCAGATCAGCGAGGCGCGTGTTCGTTCGCAGGACGCGGCCCTCCTGATCGTGAACGAGAATGGGATCGCCGATGGAGTCAAAGGTGTACACCCACTGTTGTTGAACCGACTTGATCTGCTCGAAGAGGTTTACATTTTCGATGGTGGTTCCGAGAAAATTGCCGACGTTTACAAGGTAGGTCAACTCATCTTCCTGGAATCGCTTCCCGGGAGGCGTTCCAATATTGAGCAGTCCGACTGGGCCTTCCTTCCCGCACAGAGGGACGGTGACCAGTTGCGATATGCCGGATTCGACCATGCTGCGTCGAATTTTGACGTCCTTTTCCTCTTCAAAACGCGAGACCCTGTATTCCTCCTTCAAGACCTCCTGGACCCAAACCCCGTTAAAAGACATCCGCTGGTTCTGTTTGAGGTAGTTCTCGGGAAAGCCCACGGAGGCGCAGACAACAAACTCCGCCGTGTCGCCTTTACCTTCCAACAATCGGATGATCCCGTGACTCGCGTTTACGCTGCTGACGATCTGTTTCAATACTTTCCTCAGCAATTCCTTCAGGCCAACCGACTGGCTGCTCGAAGCCGTCAGCATCGTGAACTGCTGCATCTTTTCGCTGATTTCCTCGGACCGCGTTCGGGCGGATTCCAGCAAGAGGACGATCATCCCGATGCCCAGGCTGGCATTCAGAAAATGGTCGAAGGCAAACCGGAGGAGGCTGATTTCCTCGTGGGTCCAGTGCCGCCGGTCGATATTATTCAAGCCAAGGAGCGTCAGCGCGCCCGCCAGCAGTTTGGCCCCATGGCCGGGCCGGTATTTTGAAGCGCGCCAGAGGAACCAGCCTGCAGTCAGGCAGATCGTGCTTTCCAGGATGGCCGTCTCCCAGCGGGTTTCGGCCCAACTAGGGCTGCGACTCTCATAGTAACTGGAAGTCAGGGCAAGCAGCGCCGTCAGCCAGAGCATGGGCCAATAGAGGCGGTTTTGCCCTGCGGTGAATTGCAGGATCGAAGCGAGGAATAACGCCAGTGCCGCCACCCCCGCGCCCGAAACCACCACATGAAGCGAGGGCCGTTGGGTGTAGAACATGGCCAGCTCAGAAAAGGAGGAAAGCGTCAAGCCAACCCAACCAAACAGCCACAACCGATAGAAGGGAGCAGCGTTGTCTCGCCGCAAATGGACGAACAAAACCAGCAGGGTCAAGCACACCGTTGCCTCAAAGAAGGCAATGCCCTGGAGGCCTTGATTCAGCATGAAGAGGGCCCTCCCAAGTGCTTGACTGGCTTAAAGATTGGAACTAGGCTTTGCGCAAGGGCTGGAAATCTGCCACCAGCACCGCGTCTTTTTGACGCTAACACGCTATTTTCTGACTGGGCAAGGGTACCTGCATCTCTGTGTGCCGTCCCATATAATGCTATTTGGGAGAACGACCACCGTGGACGCAGATCATATCTTGGTAGTGGACGACGAAGAGGCCATTCGAGAGGTTGTCTCGACCATGCTCGAATCCCGCGGCTACCAATGTACCGCCGTGAGCAATGGCCGTGCCGCTCAGGACTATGTTCGCCGCCAGACCCCTGACCTGGTCCTCAGCGACATGATTATGCCGGAGATGGACGGCATCAAACTCCTCGATTGGTTGCGCAATTTCGACCCCGAAATTCCCGTGATCATGGTCACCGCCATCCATGACATCTCCACCGCTCTGGAAGCCATCCGCCGTGGCGCTTACGACTACATCCTGAAGCCTTTCGAGAAGGACCAGCTCTTTCATGGCGTGGGCCGCGCCCTGCAGCACCGCCGCCTGGTCGTGGAAAATCGGAATTATCAGCGCACTCTGGAAATGAAGGTGGAAGCACGCACCGCGGAATTGACCGCAAAGCACCTGGAGCTGGAGCAGTCCTACGACGACACCCTGGAAGCCCTGGGCAGTGCTCTGGACTTGAAGGATGCCGAGACGGAGGGCCACTGCCAGCGGGTCACGGCGTTCACCATTTCTATCGCGAAATCCGTTCCCGTACCGCTTCACTATCTGCCTATCCTGGCCCGCGCGGCCTTTCTGCATGACATTGGGAAAATGGCCATCCCCGACTCCATCTTGCGCAAGCCGGGCCCCCTCGACGACGACGAGAAGCAGATTATGCGCACGCATTGCGAGATTGGGTACAACGTGCTCACGCGCATTCCCTTTCTCCGTGATGCCGCGGAAATCGTCTTGGCGCACCAGGAATTCTACGATGGGACCGGATATCCACGCGGGCTACACGGCGAACAAATCCCCCTCGGGGCCCGAATCTTCTCGATTGCGGACGCTCTGGATGCCATGATTAGCGACCGGCCCTACCGTAAAGCGTTGTCGATGTCTCACGCTTGCGAGGAAATCCGACGGTGTTCCGGGACGCAGTTCGATCCGAAAATTGTCGAGGTATTCCTCTCCATCCCCGAACAGCACTGGATCGATCTGAGAGAGAATCTTGGCTCGCCGTTCCGTCTCGCGCACCTCAAAAACCTGAAGTCGTAACCCCGGTCCATCGAAGAAGCTTTCCGTGGCAAAGGCACTCCAGCCTGTCCATCTCTGATTGGCCGCACGCCTTTTCTCTTTTCTGTTCTATCACTGCGGGGCTCATGTTATCTTCGGACGGAGCTTCTCTATGCCACTCGTTCCCATCAAAACAGCCTCAGAAACTGGATATTGCGATTGCGTTTGTGGTTGTTACGAACTGGCCAGCCAGCGCGACGAAGACACTGGCAAAGGCTACTGCCCGGCTTGCGCCAAGGATCACCTGGAGCGGAATACTGGTGTGGGCATTCCACAACCTGCGCCCTCCAAAGTGACGGAGAATTCCAATCCTGACGCGCGGTTCAAACCGCTCCCCCCGTCTGCCGATCCGCCCGCCCGTCTTCGCTGAGAAAAGTTCCCACATACTGCATTCCGCGGACATGCAGTGCAGCAGAACTACGGTGACTAGGTTCTATCTGCCGAGGTACAGCAGGGCGAGCAGGAACAACCACAGGGCGTCCATGAAGTGCCAATAATACGACGTGATCTCTGCGGCTACTGTCCGCGTCACTTTCCCCGCATCAAAATTTTTCTGGGCCACACATATCAGTGCCCCCACCCCGCCTGCCAAATGGAGCCCGTGTGCTCCCGTGAAGATATAGAAGAAGCTGCTCGCCGGATTACTCGCGAGGTAGATTCCCTGCCCCACCAGGATTCTCCACGCCACCACCTGCCCCACCAGGAACAGCACTCCAAGCAGCGTGGTAACCAGCCAGAAGGTCCGGAAGCTCGCGACGTCGGAGTGCGCCAACCGCTTCCGGGCCATCTCCAACGTTCCGCTGCTCGTGACCAACACCGCTGTGTTCACCCACAGCAGCCACGGAATATGCACCGGCACCCAATCCGGACTTCCTTTGCGCACCAGGAACGCGCTCGCCAGGGCCATAAAGAACATCAGCACAGAGACAATTCCCACCGCGATCCCCGTGTAATAGCGGCTCGGCGAGGGCTGGCGCTTTGGCCGATTTTTTCCGGCATCGCCGCCACCGTTGCCGCCTGCTGGAGGCAGTTTGCCGCTGCCATCACCGTTTTTTTTCTCGATGATCAGCTCGGTGTCATGTGATGTCGTTGCGCCCGGCATGCTCTCCCTTCCTTGCGATTAGCCTTTCCTCTGCTCCAGTTTTTCTGGTGGAACGTGCTGTGGAACGAAATCGGCCGGAACTACCGCTGCAAATTCGTAGGCGCCGCGGTACACAATTGGCGCTACGCCACCAAAATTTTCAATCGGCGCCGGCGAAGCAACGCTCCATTCGAGTGTCGTGGCTCTCCAGGGGTTATTTTCTTCTCCACTCTTCCGCCGCCTCAGGCTGCCGAAAAAGTTCACGACGAATAGCACCTGCGCTGTCACTGTCCAGATTGTTGCCACGGTGACCAGCGTGCGGATCGAAGCGCCAGCCGAAGCCAGCGCCGCTCGCTGGGCGTCCGGCAGCAGCGTTGACTGCGTGAGCAGTCCCAGCCAGTGCATCGGCATAAAAATGCAGTAGACGCCCACAAAAGTCATCCAGAAATGCGCTCTCCCCAGCGATTCACTCATGCGGCATCCGAAAAGTTTCGGAAACCAGAAAAACAGCGCGGCCAGAATCGCGAAGGTCGCCGCGACGCCCATCACCAGGTGGAAATGGCCGACGACAAAATCCTCGCTCACAGCGGCATGGGCCAGGTCGCTGCGCGCAAGGAAAAGTCCCGAAAGTCCGCCCGCTATAAAGAGCGAGATGAAACCCACCGCGAAGAGCATCGACGTGGTGAACTGGACGCTTCCGTCCCAGAGCGTGCCCACCCAACTTGCTAGCAGAATAGCCGCGGGAATTCCCAGCGACGATGCCAGCACGGAAAACACCAGCGGCGCGTAGGGATTCATCCCCGTGGCGAACATGTGATACCCCCACACGCAGAAGCCAATCAGACCGACTCCGCAAATCGCCAGCACGACTAGCCGCTCTTTCCACACCGGCTTCCGCCCGAACGTGGAAATCAGGTGCGTCACGATCCCAAAGCACGGCAGCATGGCGACATACACTTCGGCCTGCGCAAAATACCAGAACAGGCGTTGCCACAACACGGGCAAGCTCCCCTGCCGCACGAAGTTGTAAGGTTGCTGCGCCAGAAAGGAGGCCGCGCTGAAGAAGTTCGACCCGAGCAGCCGATCCGAGAGCACAGCCGCGGAACCCGCCAGCAACACGCTGAAAATCAACATGCTGAGAATCGCGTTCACGAACCACGCCCACACCGTGACCGGCAATCGAGGCAAGCTCATTCCTGTGGTCCGCAATTGAATTGTCGTGACGACAAAATTCAGCGCGCTGAACAATGCCGCCAGCGAGAACAGACCGGCACTGACCAGCCAGACGTCGATGCCCTGGCTCAGGGGCCGGAAAAAGGATGCGGTCATTCCACCCAACGAAGCGACAGTCAACCAAAGTGAAATGCAATTCAGCGTCGGGAACGCCATTTCTTCCGCGCCAATCTGCAAGGGCAAGAGAAAGTTCCCGAACCCCAGTTGTGGAGCTGCCGTCAAAACGAAAAAGACCATCAGCGAGCCGTGCAACAGCCGCATAGCGGCGTAACGCTCCGGCGTGCTCTCGAATCCGGAAAGAAATGGGATGGCAGTGCTCGGCCAGGAGGTGTGCACGCGCAGAAGCGCGGACAGCACCATGCCGACCAGCACGCTGGCCAGAGAAAGCCATAGATATTGCAGGCCGACGGTCTTATGGCGCGTCGAAAAAATACGCCAAACTGTGCCCCAGCCCGGAGTAGGGGGCCCCGTCGTCCCGTCGTCGTAAGTGACCATTTTCGAAGCAGTTCCGCTTTCCCCGGCGGCCTGAATCAGCCTCGTATCTTACGCCTTAGCCGCAGAATTGCAAAACAGCCGCGCGCTTGACACTGCGCACGGGACGCCTTACGGTTGTGCACCAGAGCGGTGGATGCATCCCGTCTAGCGGAACATACGCGCGCGACGAGTATCCTCTCTCAATTCATAGTTTCAACAAGGCGAACCGATGACTCAGTTCACGCGCGCTATCGGCCTCACGATTGGGCTTCTTCTCTTTCCTGTTCTCCTGCTGCTGGCCACGGCTCTCGTCCCTGCAACAGCCGAGCAAACCCCTTGGCCAGCTAAAGATTGGCCCAGAGAGCTTCCCGCCACAGTCCAACTGGACGAGAACATTCTCGCGGCGTTCGCCGATGACCTGGGCAGCGGCAAATACAGCCTGATTGACAGCTTCGACGTAATCCGTTGTGGCAAGCAGGTCTATCACCGGACCTACTCGCACGCCTACAGCACGATCTACGCCAAGGAAGCAAAAACACGCGGGCCTCTGAACGCCCGCCTCACCGGACCCTACAACTACTTCGACCCAATCTGGCACCCCTACTACCACGGCTCTCCATTTCACTCCATGCAATCCGTCAGCAAAACCGTCACCTCCATCATCCTAGGCATCGCCGTGACGCGCGGCGACTTCAAGGCCGGGTTGGACACGCCCGTCCTCCACTATTTTGACGTCGCCAAAGTCAAGAATGTCGACCAGCGGAAACAGCGCATGACTCTGCAGCACGTCCTGACCATGTCGACCGGGCTTGACTGGAACGAGGAAAACGTCGCCTACGACGATCCGCGCAGCGATTCCAGTCTCATGGAAGCCACAGACGATTGGCTGCAGTACGTCATCGATAAACCCATGACGGAAGAGCCGGGGAAGCATTTCAACTACAGCAGTGGCGCAACGGAATTGCTCGCCTACATCTTCAAAAAAGAGACCGGGCAAGACATCGAGGAGTACGGCAAAAAGTATCTGTTCAAGCCGCTGGTCATCGAATACTACTGGAAGCGCACGCCGCTCGGCGTCGTGGACACTGAGGGAGGTTTGTTTCTTCGCGGGGAGGATCTGGCCAAGATCGGTTACTTGTATCTCCATGATGGCATGTGGAACGGCAAGCGCACTGTCTCCTCGGAATGGGTCAAGCAATCCCTGACGCCGCGAATTGACGCCGAGTACGGAATGAAATACGGCTACAAATGGTGGCTGTTTCCAAGAAAGGATCCCGGGAAATTCGTCTGGATGTGCCTGGGATTCGGCGGCCAGCGCCTGATGGTTTTTCCGGAAGAACAGATGATCGTCGTCTTCACCGGCTGGCAAATTTTGGGCGATCCCGCTCCGATTCCAGCGTTGGTTAGCCGCGTCCTCCCTGCGGTCCAGGGACCGGCTTGTGGAGGGCCCCAGAAATAGCCTGGCAGTACGCCGACATGACGAACACGCACGACAAGTGGGCCAATCCGCAAAAAATGTGGGACGAGCGCTTTTCGGAAGTAGTGCCCGTCTACGGCGAGCAACCGAATCAATTCTTGCGAGAGCAGGCCTCTCGCTTAAAGGCCGGCATGAAGGTGCTCGTTCCCGCGGACGGCTATGGCCGAAACGGCGTTTGGCTCGCCAAGCAGGGGTTGCAGGTCCACACCGTGGATTTATCCCCAGTCGGCGTGGAGCGGGCGCGGAAGTTGGCGCGGGCCGCCGGTGTTGACATGATCATCGAACTCGCCGATCTCTCCGCATGGAATTGGCCCGTGGATGAGTTCGATGCCGCAGCCTCCATCTTTTTGCACTTGCTTCCGGATGTGCGCCCTAAGATTCACTCGAATATCTTGCGAGCGGTTAAGCGTGGAGGACTGGTGCTCCTCGAAGCCTTCACCCCAGCGCAGCTGCGGCATTCATCCGGAGGCCCCAAGCAGGTCGAGTTACTGTACACTGCGGAAATCTTGCGGCAGGATTTTGCCCAGGCTGCCCCGCTGCTCTTGGAGGAGAAAGAGACCGTTCTGGACGAGGGCCACATGCATCGCGGCACTGTTGCCGTCGTCCGCGCCGTCTTTCAACGCCGTTGACTCCTCACCGGTCCCGAACAGGATTTCCGCTTCATATTAGTCCCGCCCGTCACTTACAGCGGGATTAATCCAGTGTTATCCTACGCGCGTTCGCTCCCCGTCTGGAGATCCTTTCATGATTCGTAATCCCGGAAAACTTTTCCGCGCGCTGCTTGCTCTCTGTCTATTCTTCGCATGCCCATGGATGGGGACGCGCTCACAATCGAACGATCCTGTCGCGCAGGCCCTCGAGCAGGGCAAGCTCTACGAGTCCAAGCACAAATGGGAATTGGCTTCCGAGTCGTATCGGAAAGCTGACAAACTCTCTCATCACTCCTCGGCGGAAGCCCTCATCCACATCGCCTTGATTGAGAAAAAGGCTGGATGGCTCTCTGACGCGGTCAATGATGCAAAAAAGGCCGTCGCCGTCGCCGGTGACAACAAGCTTCTCTCTATCCAGGCACGGCTTTTGCGCGCCACGCTGCTCGCGGCCATGGCCAACAAACCCAGCGACAACAAACTGAAGGACGCCGAAGCCGAGTTGCGCACCGCCCTGACGCTGGGTCCCCGGGAACCCCTCACTCATTTGAATCTGGGACTGGTGCTCCTCAAGCAAGAGAAAGACGCGGAAGGGGTAGCGGTGCTGAAGAACTTTGTGGCCCTTCCCACTGCCGACCCGAAAGATGTTGCCGAGGCAAAACTCATCATTGCAAATCCGGTCCGCGCGCGGACCCCATTCGTTCCCAATTTCTCCGTTGCCACACTCGAAAATCAGCTTTTTTCGAACGCTTCGTTCCGTGGCAAGGTTGTGTTGCTCGATTTTTGGGGAACCTGGTGCCCACCCTGCCGCGCGTCCGTCCCGATTCTCAAGAACATTCAGAAAAAGTATGCGGGTAAACCGTTCCAACTCCTTAGTATCAGTTCGGACGATGACGAAGACGTGTTGAAGACCTTCGTTCAGGCGCAGCAGATGAACTGGGCGGAATATCTGGACAGCTCCGGCGAGCTGCAGCACAAGTTTAAGGTCGATTCGTTTCCGACATACCTTGTCGTGGACAAAGACGGCGTGATCCGTTTCCGGCAATCCGGGCTAAGTTCCGAAACGCAGATGGAGCTTGAAGAAGCCATCAATAAGGCGCTGAAGAAGGAGTCCGATCCGAACCTTGCCAGGATTGCCGCTCAAGGTGATAACCCCGCGAGGGAATCGGAAGAGGACAGCAACTCTGCAAAAGCCAGCTCGGCCGCCAGCCACGTCAACGCACCTTCTTCTACTGCTACGGCAGCTACAACCCCCGTGGCCAGTTCACACCTTCCTGCTTCAGACACAAGCGCCGCAAACGTTTACAAGAATTCTCAACTCGGCTTGCGCTACGTCTATCCGGATGGATGGAAAGTGGCCACGGCAGAGACCCTGCGCGCCGCAAATGCACATCTTCAGGAACAAGCAAGAGCTGCGCTTGAGAAGCAACGACCGCAGGACGCTGCGAGTATTCGGATTATTCCGCCAAGTTACATTTTTTATGCTTCTCAGCGCGGCGACGGAAGTCCCGAGCGCGCCTCGCTTCCCTCCATTTCGATGCAAACGGAACCGACTCGCCTCGACACCGTGGACGAAGATCAATTTCGCCTGATCATCGACAAAATGGCTTCCATGACTCAGTTGAAACCGCTCGCTCCTGCTTCCGCGTTCGAACTCAAGAAACACAAATTTGTCAGGGCTGATTTTGAACGCAGTTCGGGAGCCCTCCGCTACTATCTGAGCTTCGTCCAGACAGTCGCCGGAGACTTTTTGCTGAAGATTGATGTCGTGGCGGAGACTCCAGAACAACTGAACAAGATTGCCGAAACATTGCGCACGATGGAGATAGTAGAACCGGAATGACAGTACGCAGCTCCACCTAAATCTAATGGAACTGCTCGCGCAATGCTTCCGGTACCCTTCTCAATTCCCATGGCTCCGCTTCAGGTTGAGCGATTCGTTGATGATCGGCGGAGGACCGCCCCTGCGCAACCTCTGCGTGACCACCTGGGACGGCACTAGTCCCTTCAAGCGTTTGGATTTCCTTCCACGCCCTAGTCTAAGGAAAGTGGCAGACCTCTAATCTGTCCTCGCCGAACGATCCAGAAGTTCCTTCAAATATTGCTGCCAGACCGCCGCCCAAGTGTGCGTCCCATGGCCGTGGGTCTGCTCGGAGGCGGGCAGCAGGACGAACTTCCCGTTTTTTACACGCTTGATCTCGCGCTCGGCGATCCCGAGCTCCGGTGGATTGATGAAATCGTCCCCGGAGTTGATGAACATCACCTGCGCCTGGATGCTTTCGAGTTTCGGCGAGGGATCATAGTTACGCGAAGAGTTTACGGCGTACAAAAGGTCGTTCGCATCGAGTGTCGCTGCGCTCCGTTTCAAGGATTCCTCCAGGTATTTGTCTGCTGCGTCGCGCGTGGGCAAGTCCTCCTGCATGTGCAGGGGCGCGCTTCCGGCAATGAGCAGGATATCGGCGGCAATTTGGAGCCCCGCGCGCGGCTCCGAGGTGTAGTCACCGCTCTTCCAGTCGGGGTCTTGCCGGATTCCGTCCATCACCATCTTGCGCCACATGCGGTTACGTCCGGCGATTTGCACCGGCAGGCAAGCCAGCGGCATTAGCGCATCCATGTAATCCGGATATGTCTCGCCCCACAGCCACGAGTGCATGCAGCCCATCGAAGTCCCGAGAATCAGCCGCAGATGATTCACCCCGAGCCCTTTCTGCACCAGTTCATGTTGCAGTGCGATCATGTCCGCGTATTCGTACTGAGGAAAGTGCGCGTGCAGCCCGTCACTGGGCTTGCTCGATTTTCCGTGGCCCACATTGTCGGGCAAAATGACGAAATATTTCGCGGCATCGAGTAACTGGCCAGGGCCAAAAAGTTCGCCGGCAAAAATCGGCCGAAGCAAGCCGTTTCCCGTCCCGCCAGTACCGTGCAGAATCAGCACCGCGTTCGTCGTCCGCCCGTTCGGATCCGCAACCGGCTTGCCGAGCGTGTAGTAGTGCATCCGAACTTCCGCAAGCGTTTCGCCCGATTGAAAGTGGAAATCGCGAACGATGTAGTCGCCCTGTTGGGGCGTCGGCCAGTTCTGCGTTTGTTTGACAGGCGGCTGTGCCTGCAAATTCGCGTCCAGCGCAAAAAGCAAGATCCCCAGCCCCCCGATCCTTCGCAGGAAATTCTTCATGGTTCCCCCTGTCGTGCGAAAGGAGTCTACACCGGATTCGCACAACCGCGATGCCTTCACTAGCAAACCTCCGCAAATCTTCCCTCCAAAAACACATCCCCGCCATCCCGAGCGGAGCGAGGAATCTCTCTTCAACCGGCCCGGCGTCTTCACCCCAATTGAAGTTTTGCTATACTTAGAAGGTTCCCTGCGGTCGTGGCGGAACTGGCAGACGCACCAGCTTGAGGGGCTGGCGGTAGCAATACCGTGGTGGTTCGAATCCACTCGACCGCACCATTTACATCCCACCTACAAATTTGCCTAATTCAACGATGCATGGCGTGGGAATCTGCCTGAACTGGCTATGATTCACAATTTGTTCAATTTAGCAGGATCGTGTAGCGGCCGCCGTCTTCGGCGGGCATCTTTT
>DASPTY010000219.1:0-2022 GCA_035623175.1 Candidatus Limnocylindrales bacterium
CAGCGCCCTCCCCGCGCTCTTCTGCATCATCTGCAGCAACCCGGGCGAACCGATATCGATCAGCCACTTCTGGAAGGAGCCAACCCCGGCCAGATCCGTCGCCAACGACCCCACTTCCTCCGGCGACAAATAGATGAGCAACCCTTCCGTGATGATCGCTCCGTGTTTCCCTCTCGCACCGACTTCTTCAAAAACTCTTCGGCGTTCCGAGGCCTTCGATAAATCAACGCGAATCCGCTCCAGCGCGCATCGAGGTTTGTCTTGCGCCAAGCGTTCTTCCTTGAAGGCCAGAATGTCCGGCAAGTCGAGTTCGACCCACTGGAGGTTGCTCGGCAACTCCATCCGGTAAGGGCGCGCGTCCAACCCCGCGGCGCAGTTCACAATCAAATCCGCGCCATTCTCGATTTCTTTGCGGATGAATTGGTCGAACAGATACGTGCGGCTCACCCAAGCCCACGCGTGCGCCTGGCCTTCGGGGATGCTTCGGGCGATTTCCGCGCCTTTCCCGCCCTCTAGTCGCTCCGCATACGGATCGTGAAAGAGAGCGTCAGGCCGCTTGGATTCCTCGGCTCGAAAATAAGCGGCCCAAAGCGCGGTGTCAGAGATATGGCGGACAACAGAATCCGAGTCCGGCATCACGCAGGCACCTCAGGCTGAGAGAGTAGCAGATTCGCGCGGCTTCTGGTCTAGGCTGCTTATCTCAAAATGAGGAACTCGCGAACCTCGATGCTGAGTCTCGCGAGTCTTTCCTTCCGCACTGATTGTCGTTAGAAATGGAACCCGAGTTCCAGCGCCTCCGTCCGCGGTGTGACGTAATGCGTCCCGCTGAACGTCGACAGAAAGTTATACAACGCCGTTTTGTCCACCAAGTTGATGGCCGTAAAGCGCAAACTCCACTTGTGACGATCTCCGTGAAACAAGTCGTCATCACCCACAGCGACGTCAAACAGGTGGCGGGGTTGAATGCGAGGCGGATTGTGATCGTCGTCCTCGTTTCCAGGTTTCGGGATCTTCACGAGACTCGAACCATATAGATTGCCGGGGCAACTTGTCAGCGGCGCGGAGTAGGTCGGGAACGCGCTACCACAAAACAGGCCGGCCTGAATCTGTTGATCCGCTGTGAGGCCCGTTAGGTTCACCTGGTAGCCCGGACCCGCGGGATTCGCGCTCGTCGCAAAGGGCACCGCGCCCGCGACCAATCCGCTGTCGTGGCGCCAATTGAAACCAAGCCACGGCCCGCGTTTCCATGGTTGATACTGCAGGTGCGTTGTCTGGTTGAAATTCTCATCGTGATCGATTCGGAAGACGCCGGTCCCGCCTTGTCCCGCGGGCGTCACACCGATACCGCTCACTTGCGGCTGGAAAAATCGTGCAGCCACACTGGACGCGACAAAATAGGCGGAGAGCCCATGGAAGTTTGGCAGGCTGGCGCGGAGCATGTAGCCCGGAATTTTCGATCGAGTCCATTCAATCGGATACGTCATTGGGGTATTGCCAAACACGCTGAAGTCGTACGCGAGGTGCGTGTACTTCCAGAGGTATTCGGCATCCACAACCAGGTATTTCCCAAAAGCTTGCTGGAAACCCGAATGAAACTCGTTGCGCCAGCCGGGACTCAGAGGATTGGCGATGCACGGATAGCCCTGAAGGGCAGCTTGCAAGGCGTTAACCACCGGGTCGCTGCAACCTGTACTTGCGAGCACCAGGTTTTCGTTAAAGGGCGTCTCTAGAGATCGCGCATAGGAGACACGCAACACCGTATTGGTCGATTTGATGTTGTAAGCAACACCCAAGCGAGGCTCCGCCTGAGTTTGGTGGGTAATGCCGTTGTAAACATCGCCGCGAATCCCCACGTTGAAAGACCAATGGTGCAAGCTGATGGTGTCCTGGACGTAGAGAGCCAGTTCCTTCACATCGGTGCGACCAGGCCAGAAATAGTATTTTCCTCCCGCGGTCAAATCATAGGGTGCCAGGGTCGTGCATGGCGCATCCAAATTAATTCCATTCACGGCACATGGGGCC
>DASPTY010000220.1:0-11644 GCA_035623175.1 Candidatus Limnocylindrales bacterium
CGCTCGCGATGGTGCTGGCGGCGCGGAAGCGAACGACGAGGACGGTCAGATCATCGGCCTGGCGTGCGCCGCGGGCGAAATTCTCGACGGATTCGAGGACGCACTTCTGAATCTCGTCGAGCGGCGCCTCATTTTTTCCCGCGAGCGCTTCATGCAAGCGCGCCACGCCGTAAAGCTCCTCGTCGGGATCCATCGCTTCGGTGACGCCATCGCTGTAGAGCACGAGCGTGTCATTGGGCTCGAGTTGCAAAATCGTAGTTGCGAACTCCGCCTCGGGCACCAGGCCCACGGGGAAGGAGCCCTCCCGGAACGGTTCCTGGGCCGTGTCGTCGCGCATCAGCACAGGCGAAGGATGGCCGGCGTTGATGTACTCGAGTTTCCCCGTGTCGTCGAGAATACCGAAGAACATGGTCGCATAGCGGCCGATCTCCGCGTGATCGCACAAGAAGCGGTTGATGTGGTTGAACACGCGCGCGGGATCCGTTCCGAGCGTCATGCCGGACAGCGCGCCTTGCAACATGGTTGTCAGCAGCGCCGCGCCCAATCCTTTGCCGCTCACGTCGGCAAGGAGAAATGCCGTGCGGCGGTCGTCGAGAGGAAACACGTCGAAGTAGTCGCCTCCCACGGACAAGCAGGGGAAATTTACGCCCGTCACGGCGAGATGAGGATAATCGCGGAAATTCTTGGGTAAGAGCGCTTGCTGGATGTCGCGCGCGATGGCGATTTGCTGTTCCAGTATCTGCCGCTCGCGCTCCTTTTCGACCAGGCGCGCGTTGTCCAGGATGCTGGCGGCGTCGGCGGCCAGGGCGTCGAGAATTTGGCGGTCGAGCTTCGAGAAGGCGGCGGGGCGCTTCGAGTCGAGGTACAGCACGCCCAGGAATTCGCCGCGAGACACATTCGTCGCCGATTCGCTGCTCGCGCGCGAACTTGCGTACAAGGGAATGACCACGACGGCGCGCAGTCCTTGCGCCACGATGCTGGCGGCGGCCTGCAAGTTCATTTCCGCCTGCTCGATGTCCTCGGTGATCACCGGCGACTGCTTTTTCATCGCCAGTTGAATGGCCGTTTGGCTGGGCGTCATGCTCTCGGGTGGCAGACGTTGCCCGCCGCTGCGGCGCGCAAGCCGGACGCGCAAGCGGTCCGAGGGGCGCTCGATTGGGCCTTCCACCGCCTCTTCCAGCAAACCCCGGTCGGCATCCGTTACCGCGATGGCGTGGTCAATCATCTTCGCCAAAACGGAATCCAGCGGCAATTGCGAGTGCAGCAGGGAAGTCGCTTCGAGGAGCAGGTTCAGCTTGCGCAGGCCGCCACCGGTGGACTCCGAGCTGGTCATGTGGTCAATGCGCGTCAATAACTGCGGGATCGCCTCTTCCCCAGTTCCGGTAGCAGCGCGGAAGATCACCTGGTAAGAATCTTCCAGGCCGAAGGTAATCACATCGCCATCCACAAGCGGACGGCTCTCGATCTTTTCGCCGTTTACAAAAATGCCGCGCCGCTGCCCGCGGTCTTCCATGTAATAGCGATTGGCCTCGGTGACGATGGCGGCGCAGTTCCGCGATATGCGGCGGTCAGTAAGCTGCAGATGGTTGCCGGTCTCGGCGCCGCGGCCGATCAGGAACGGCGTCCCCGTTACGCGGACGTACTTCCGCGCCCCATCCGGCGAGATGACCTCCAGGACGGCCTCTCCTTGTGCCAAAACTTCCGTCATTCCAGCGTCGCCCTTCCTTCCCTTACCCTTACAAGCCGCGCATTGTAACACGCCACGAGACGGCTGCTAAGTCCTCAGTTGTGAGCCCAATGGACGATGGAACACGATGTGATTTAAGGTAAATGCCTTTAACTTAAGACTTATAACTCATGACTTATGACTTCTTCTAGCGGCTGGTGGCGAGTCGGCGGTCCACGTACTCGCGAATGTACGCTTCAAAAACGTCGTCCAGCTTCTTGGTCAGAGGGCCGGTGGCTCCGCTGCCGATGATGTGCCCGGCGATTTCCTTGACGCCAATCACGTTCCGGTTCGTCGAAGTAATGAAAACTTCGTCGGCGGAGTACAAATCCTCCAGCCGCAACGTCTGTTCGGCCACGTTCGTTCCCGCATCCGAGGCGATTTCCATCAGCACGGCGCGGGTCACGCCTTCCAGGCATCCGGAACTCAACGGAGGCGTCAACACCTTCTGGTTCTTCACCGCAAATATGTTTGCGGCAGTGCATTCGCTTACCTCGCCGCGTTCATTGAGGAGCACAACCTCGTCAAAGCCCTCCCGCTGCGCTTCAGCGGAGGCCCAAACACTGTTCAGCCAGGAAATGGTCTTTACTCCGGCGAGTGGCGAAGCCGCGTGCCGGCCTTGCTCGCGCACGGTCAAGCGCACCATGTGCGGATAGTGCGGCAACTCGGCCGTAGTGATGACGAGGTCAACGTCCGGCATCTTCTCGTCGCTTTTCCACCCGCCAACCGTGTTCCAGACCAGGTAGATTCGCGCGCAACCTTCCTGCACCTGGTTCGCGCGAATTACTTCCTGCAGCTGCACGCGAACCTTTGCCCCGGAATAGGGGAGGGGGATCCGTGTCAGGCCCGAGTCTTTTTCGAGCCGCCGCCAATGGCGTTCGTAGGCAAAAGCTTCCCCGTGCGCAATACGAATGGTTGTGAAAATGCCCCAGCCGCAGATCAGCCCCGCCTGGCCGGGCGACCATCTGACCTTCTCTATAGGCTGGACTTCTTCGTTATGAAAGACGTAGCGATGTATCACGACCTCACCTGGACATCGTCGGAAGCTGGATCCACTCTTTAGATTGTACCGGAAAGCGCTCCCCCTCTGCCTGCAACCTGGGACTGCGATTCGGCTTAAGTGGTACGCCTGGCTTTACCCGTGACTCGCATCACATCCCGTGCAGCCCCGAATTGCCACAATTTCGGTGTGAAGTTCCTCAGTGCAACTCGGCTCCGGACGTACTCGCAGGTCTTCTTTTTGCTGTTTTTCCTTTTTCTTCTCCTGAGGACGGATTTCCGCACCTCTTCGTCCTCCTCGCCGGACAACTTGCGCCTGACTTCTCCCGTCGCTCTCTTCTTTCAAATTGATCCGCTGGTGGCCGTTTCCAATGCGCTTTCGAGCCGCGCGCTTTACCGCGGTCTGCTCTGGAGCCTGGTTGTCCTGATTCCCACCTTTTTCCTTGGCCGCTTTTTCTGCGGGTGGGTGTGCCCGATGGGCTCGATTCACCATTTCTTTAGCAGCCTGAAGTCCGAAACGAAGCGCGGCAAGCAACTCATCGAATCGAATCGCTACAAATCCTGGCAGGCCACCAAGTACTACATCCTTGTCGCCGTCCTCGTTGCCGCGCTGTGCGGAACAGCGCTTGTGGGCTGGTTCGACCCCTTCTCCTTTCTGACGCGCTCGCTTGGATTGTCAATCCTGCCCGGCCTAGACTACTTCACCAACTCCATTCTGCACGCGGTGGAGACCAGCGGTTTCCCGTTCGTTCAAAAGCTGGGTGGCGCGGCCCACATGCTTCTGAACTTGACCGTGCTCAGTCTCAAGCAGTCGCACTTTCGCCAGGGAGTCATTCTCGGGCTGCTGTTCTTCTTCTTCGTGGCGCTGAATTATCGCGTCAGCCGCTTTTTCTGCCGCGCGCTGTGCCCGCTTGGCGCGCTTCTCGGTTTCGTTTCGCGCTGGTCCATTCTCGGGCTGCAGAAGCATCCTGTCTCCTGCGACAACTGCAACCGCTGCCTGCTGCGCTGCCAGGGCGGCGACGACCCAATTGGCGGCGTGCCTTGGCGCAAATCCGAGTGCCACCTGTGCCTGAACTGCATCGGCGAATGCCCGCACCACGGCCTGGAATTCAAGTTCTTCTCTCGGAGCAACACGCTGGAAGCTCCCAGTTTGAAGCGCCGGCAGGTATTGACCGGCCTCGCCGCAGGAGTGGCCGTGGTTCCCCTGATGCGCGCCACTCCATCGTTTGCCGCGGAGAAGAATGGCCGCCGCGTGCGTCCTCCCGGCGCGCTGGACGAAGCGGACTTCCTTGCGCGCTGTGTCCGTTGCGGCGAGTGCATGAAAGTCTGTCCGAATAACGCGCTTCACCCGGCGATGTCCGAAGCGGGCCTGGAAGGTTTGTGGACGCCGGTACTTGTGCCGCGCATCGGCTATTGCGAGCCGAGTTGCGTGCTTTGCTCGCAGGCTTGTCCCACCGGCGCCATTTGGGAAATCACGCCGCAGGCCAAA
Source organism: Candidatus Limnocylindrales bacterium (assembly GCA_035623175.1). GTDB lineage: Bacteria > Acidobacteriota > Terriglobia > Acidiferrales > UBA7541 > Acidiferrum. The sequence continues at coordinate 4,215 of DASPTY010000220.1, forward strand.
GCCTGGGCCGTCGGCGTTTCGAGCGATTCGAAGCCCATCCACATCGGCACCGCGTTCTACGATCTTGGCCGCTGCCTCCCCTGGGCGATGGCCACCGAATGCATTGTGTGCGAGGAGTGGTGCCCGACTTCGCCGAAAGCCATTTATCTGCAGCCCGCGGAAGTCATTGATGCGCAGGGCCAGCACAAAATTCTCAAGCAGCCGCGTGTGGATCCTGCGCGTTGCGTCGGATGCGGCGCGTGCGAGTATGCCTGCCCGGTGCAGGACCGACCGGCCATCTATGTCACCAGCATCGGCGAGACGCGTTCCAGCTCGAATCAGATTCTGCTGAACCAACGAAGAAAGGCGCCAAGGAAATCATGATGACGCGCATGCATCGCACAACTCCTCTCGTTTTGCTGATTGTGGCTGTGTGCCTGACATCTGGCTGCAGAAAGGGCGCCACTCCAGCCGCGAATTTGTTCCCAGCCTCCTCCGAAGTGGCCGGCTGGACGCGCGCGCCGGAGATTCGCACGTTCGCGCCGGGCCAGTTGTCCGACTACATTGACGGCGACGCAGAAAAATATCTGAAAGCCGGAGTGAAGAGCACTTCCACTGCGGACTACAAGTACAAGGACAAAATCCAGGTTGTCGTGGACGTGTATACGATGAGCGCGCCCGAAGGGGCCAAGGCCATCTTCGATTCGGAGCCGGCGATGGAGGCGCAAACGCCCGCGCTGGGCGATGCGTCGCGTCTGTATTCGCAAAGCCTGATTTTCCGCAAGGGGCCGTACCTCGTGCGCATTGTTGCTTATGAGGAGTCGCTGCAACTGCCGCAAGCGATGCTGGAGCTCGGCCACGCCATGGAAAAGAGATTGTCTCGCTAAGAGGGTAATGCCATGACGAACGCTTCTGAAAAGACGCGCCGAGATTTCTTGAAGGAGTGTGCGATCGGTGCGCTGGTCGCGGGGGCCGCGCCACTGTCGTTTGCCGATGATAAGGTGCTACCTCCCGGCGCGAACGGCGCGAAATCGAGGGTGGTCATTGCGCGCGACCAATCTCTTTACGGAGCAAGCTCCACGCCCGATTCGGCTCGCGTTCTCAAGCTGCTCGACCAAGCCATTCAGAATCTCGCCGAATCCTCCGACCCCGTCGCGCCGTGGAAAAAGATCGTCCGGCCCGGCGAAGTTGTCGGCCTCAAGGTCAACACCATCGCAGGCCCGGGGCTGTCGACGCACCCAATTCTTGTCGAAGCCATCTGCGAGCGCTTGAAACAAGCCGGGGTGAAGCCGGGGAACATCGTCGTGTGGGATCGCTATAACTGGGAACTCGAGCGAGCGGGCTACACGCTCTCGAACGATCCGAACCGCGTGCGCTTTATCGGCACGGATTCGAAGGAAGTCGGCTACGACGAAAACGTGCTGACCTACGGCGTGGCGAGGACTCGTCTCTCCAACCTGCTGACGCGCACCTGCGATTGCATGATTAACGTTCCCATCCTGAAGAATCACAGCGGCGCAGGCGTTACGCTTGCCATGAAGAATATGTATGGCGTGAACAACAATCCGGACTCGCTACACCCCAACAACTGTTGCCCCGGCGTCGCGGACCTGAACATGCTGGCGCCCATCCGCAATAAATTTCGCATTATCGTCGGCGACGCCATGACGGCGTGCTTCGAGGGCGGACCGGGCTACAGGCCGCAGTACGCGTGGAAGTACAACGGCATTATGGTCGCCACTGATCCTGTAGCCATTGACCATACGGCGTGGCAAATCATCGAGAAAAAACGCGCGGAGCGAGGCTTGCAGACTCTGACCGCCGCGGGGACGCCGCCGAACTACATTGCGGTGGCTGCTGATGCGCAGCATCGCCTCGGCACGAACGATCCGAATCGCATCGCGCTTGTGGAGGTCTAACTTCGTGGCTGAATCGCATCTCTCCTCGGAAACCGCGCCGGCCCCACTCGACCGCCGCGAAGCGCTGGTGCGCATCTTGCGCCTTGCCGGGATCAGCGCAGGCGCCGCTGCCGCGGGATACTGGCTCTCCACGCGCAGTGTTCGCCCGGCCGAACAGATCGCAGCCGGAGCGCGCCGCAGCCACACGGTTGCCGCCGACCCGAATTTCCCCGATCTCACGGTGATCCACGGCGGCGAGCCGCGGCAACTTGCGCAGCGCGCGTTGCAGGAACTTGGCGGAATTCAGAGGTTTGTTTCGCGCGGCGATGTGGTGATTGTGAAACCAAATATCGCTTGGGACCGCACGCCCGAGCAGGCCGCGAACACAAATCCAGAACTGGTGGCCGAGGTCGTCCGCCAGTGCTGGTCCGCAGGCGCGAAAAAGGTCATCGTCACTGACGTCAGTTGCAACGATCCGCGCCGCTGCTTCCCGCGTTCGGGGATCGCCGAGGCCGCGCGAGCAGAGGGCGCGGAGGTACTTCTGCCAGACCCCTCGAAATTCAAGGAAGTTGATCTCGGGGGTGAACTTCTTCAAGCCTGGCCGGTGTATCAGCCGTTTCTCGAGGCCGACAAGGTCATCAATCTGCCCATCGCCAAGCATCACAGCCTGACCGGATGCACACTCGGGATGAAGAACTGGTACGGCATTCTCGGCGGGCAGCGGCACCGGCTGCACCAGCGCATCCACGAAAGCCTTGTTGACCTTGCCGATTTCGTGCGTCCCACGCTGACGATGATCGATTCTTACCGAGTGCTTCTGCGCAACGGGCCTACGGGAGGCAACCTCGAAGATGTGCTGCTCAAGAAGACGATTGTGGCGGGCACCGATCCGGTCGCTCTCGATGCGTACGTCGCGAAGGCTTACTGGAATTTGGACAATGCCGCACTGCCTTACTTGAAGATGGCCGTGGATCGCGGCCTCGGCTCGCTACAATTCGAGAAGTTGCGCACGCAGATCGTCGGCCTTGACGCCAATTCCTAGGCCACTCTTGCCATGTTCCGCGGTTCGTTTGCTCCTTGCTACCCTTTGAGCTTTGTCATCCTGAGGGTCGCGCCTTTGGCGGCCCGAAGGATCTCAACTTAAATGCTTTGCTTGAAGTGTCCGTTGAGATTCTTCGCCCATCCACGTCGGATGGGCTCAGAATGACAAATCTGGAGGGTTGCAGATTGTGAGGGATCTCTCCCGTGGTGGATGCGGGCTATGCGTTCAGCCTACTGCGGCTTCCAGTCGGAGAGAAACTGCACCGCGATACCCCACTGGCCCTCGCCGAGCGGCTCGACGCGCGCCACTTGTCCCAGATATTCGCGGTCCTGCGTTTCCCGGGGCGTGTGGAACGGGACGACCACGAACAGACGCATCCCCTCGTAGTACAAGGAGATTTTCGTGACAAAGTAGATCCCGTCGCGGGACACATTTTTGGTCACGTTCGAGTCGTCGAAATGCTTGTCCTTCGGATCCGACGGACGAATCTTCAGCGGTTGTCCAATGCGTATGCGCCGGCTTCGGCGCCTTTCCTGCGAAGTCATGTACGCCATATAAATACGTATACACTTTCCTTGATCGCCAGCGAACGACTTGTGCCGTATCTGCTATCGGCTGGCTGTTTTTTCTCGGGGCTGCTCGCTTCGCAGTGAATACTTTCGCAGTTCGCCGTCACATCCTTCATTGGCTGACTGCGCTATGCTGTATTCGCTTGGCATCCCTTTAAACCTTCGAGGTTCTCATGCGTCAATTCGTTCGGATTTTTTTGTTGTGCACGATTGCGCTCTTCGTTCTTTCCTCCGCCCGCGCCGATGAGCCCAAGATTCTTACCAATCACATTGGGTACGAAGCTGCCGGCCCCAAGCACGCCGTGATTCTCAGCAGCGCCAGCGATCAATTCACCACCTGCACTTTGCAGGATGCCCGCGATCATCACGTTGTACTGACCGTTTCCGCGCGCCACGCCGGCCCGATCAAGAAATGGCGCGACTGGGATTTCTGGACACTTGATTTCGATTCCTTCAATACTGAAGGCACGTACTATTTCGTTTGCGCTACCGCCAATCGCTCCGTCCATTCTTACCCCTTCCTGATTCAGCGCCTGCTGCTGGAGCGCAACACGCTCTCCGACGCCGTCTACTACTTCAAGGAGGAGCGCAGCTCCGGCCTGATGGACCAGGCGGACCGGCATCTTCCTTTCGACGGCACGAAAAAAGGCACGCTGGACGCGCATGGCGGCTGGTGGGATGCCACCGGCGATTATGGCAAGCACTTCTCTCACCTCTCGTTTTCCAGCTATTTCAATCCGCAGCAGATTCCCCTGGTGATTTACAGCCTGTTTAAGAGCGAAGGACTTTTGAAAACACGCGGCACACCGGAGTTTCTCCGCTACCGGGACCACATTCTCGATGAAGCCATGTTCGGCGCCGATTATCTCGTTCGCATGAAGGTCCCCGGCGGCTCCTTCTATCGCTCCATCTCCACCGGAGGAGTCAAGCAAATCCCCGAAGAACGCAAAGTGGCGGGTGAGATGAAAAAATTCGGCATCTACCAGACCAGCACGCAAGAACCTCGCAACATGATCGAGCAGGCCAACACCGATCTGGAATACGAGGTGAGTTACCGCTCGGGCGGCGGCGTAGCCGTGGCCGCGCTCGCCATCGCCAGCGCATCGTCCTATTCCGGTGAATACAAGAATGCCGATTACCTCAAGGCGGCGGAAGAGGCTTTCGATTTCCTCGAGAAGAACAACCTGAAACTCACCAACGACGGCAAGGAAAACATTGTGGACGACTATTGCGCGCTCACGGCGGCAACCGAACTTTATAGAGCCACCAAGAAGGACGTCTACAAAGCCGCCGCAGACAAGCGCGCTGCAAGTCTAATGGCTCGCCTGATCACCAGCGGCACTTGGGCGAATTACTGGCGCGCCGACACTGCCGATCGCCCCTTCTTCCACGCTTCCGATGCGGGCTTTCCTGTGGTGAGCCTGCTTTATTACGCGGAAATCACGAGCCCGGAAATGCAGACGAAGGTGCGCGACAGCGTCAAGAAGTCTCTCGCCTTCCAACTGGCACTCAACAATGAAGTGAACAATCCCTTCAACTACGCGCGCCAGCTTACCCAGGACAAGGACGGCAAGCGTCGCACAGCGTTCTTTTTCCCGCACAATTCGGAGGTCGCGCCCTGGTGGCAAGGAGAAAATGCCCGCCTTGCTTCGCTCGCTGCGGCAGCGCGCCTGGCCGCGAGGCACTATCCCTCGGACCCGGACTTCCAGAGGCAGCTTCGCTCGTTCGCTACCAGCCAGCTTGACTGGATTCTCGGGCTGAATCCGTTTGACTCTTCGATGATGTACGGCGTCGGCCGCAACAATGTCCAGTACATGTTCTTCGATTCCTGGGAGTTCACTAACGCCCCGGGCGGCATTTCGAACGGAATCACCTCCGGCTTCCACGACGAAGACGACATTGACTACAACCTGACGTACAAGCAGACCGGCGGCGCCGACAATGACTGGCGCTGGCAGGAGCAGTGGCTGCCGCACGGCGCGTGGTTCGTGCTGGCGGTGTCGTCCCAGGAATAGAAGGCGAACGCTGCTCCGTTCGCTCGAAAGTTCAATGCGTCATTCCGAGCGCGCGAAGCGGGAGAGGAATCTCTCCTCAACTAATGCGAAAAGATGAGGGATTCATCGCGCAAAGCCCGCGCGATGGCGCAGAGGTCCTCGCTTCGCTCGGAATGACGGATGTTTTTTTGATTAACAGGAGGAAACTACCATTCACGGTCCCTGTCCTGAAGCTGTGCGGCTAGCCCTTGCCGAAATCGCTCAAACATGCCCACAATAAAATGTTATGAGCACAACGATTGATTTACCCACCTCGAAGTTCAAGGCGCTGACCCGACTGGTCGGCAACACGCCTCTGCTTTCCATCCACTTCCGGCACAAGGGTGGCCACCGCATCCTCTTTGCCAAGGCCGAGTACCTGAATCTGACCGGCAGCATCAAGGACCGCATGGCCGTGCGCATTCTTGAGAAGGCGTACGCCGAAGGCAAGATCGCCCACGGTTACACCATCGCCGAAGCCACCAGCGGGAACACCGGCATATCTTTCGCCGCAATCGGCCGCACACTGGGCCATCCCGTGAAAATCTTCATGCCGGAATGGATGAGCCAGGAGCGTGTTCACCTCATTCGCAGCTACGGTGCCGAAGTCGTTTCCGTCAGCCGAGGTGACGGGGGCTTTGTCGGCAGTATCCGAATGTGCGAGGAATACGCGGCCAACACGAAAAACGTTTTCCTGCCACGCCAGTTCTCCAACCCTGCAAATTGCGAAACCCATGAGGAGACCACTGGACCGGAAATTTGGTCGCAACTGGCGTCGGTAGGGAAGAGGCCACAAGCGTTCGTGGCCGGCGTTGGCACGGGCGGCACGGTGATGGGCGTGGCGAGATACTTTCGCCAGCAAGACACTTCGATTCGCGTGCATCCCGTCGAGCCGGCCGAATCGCCCACGCTCTCAACGGGCTGTAAAGTCGGCAACCACCGCATTCAAGGCATTTCCGACGAGTTTGTCCCGGACATCCTGCAGTTGAATGAATTGGACGACGTCCTCTCCGTTCCCGATGGGGACGCGATACTGATGGCCCAGAAACTCGCGACCAGTCTCGGCCTGGCCGTGGGGATTTCTTCGGGATGCAATTTCCTGGCGGCAGTCGAGGCGCAGGAGAAAATCAGCCCGGATGCCGTGGTGGTCACGGTCTTCTGCGACGACAACAAGAAATATCTCAGCACGGCGCTGATGAGCGAGGAGCCGGTCAAGCCGGGTTATCTTTCACCGGAAATCGAGCTGCTTGGATTTGGCACGGTCGGCCGCGCCTGCGAATTCTGCCACTGATTCAATTTGGTTTTGCAGGGACCGCTGTCTGATGCGGTCTGCGTTTACGCGGACATTTTAGCCGTTTGCGTTCGCAGGCTTCTTTGCGGCATGCGCCTCTTCTTCCGGCGTGTACTCACCGCCAGCGCCGCGTGTCCAGGTACGGTCCACCAGGCGGTCGGGATTTTCCCGGCGAAACGTCTCAGAGATGTAGCAGTTCCAGCAAACCGGCAGGTACGTCTTGAAAACCTGAGGAAGGGTCTCGGCTGGAATTTCGTTCCACTGTTTTGCGACGCGGTCCGGCGAAAGTAACGCGGGATGATGCTCGTGCCAGTGCATCTCGGAAAACGGCCGCTGGCAATACGCGCAGGATTTTCCTTTGTACCAATCCGCCACGATGTTCCAGACCAGACAATGTTCCGGGTCGGCATTGACCTGGCTCAGGCATTCCTGGCCACAGTTTTGCCGTTCGGGCCAGCGCGAGCATTCGTTAAGCCGAATCTCTTCCCGGCCCACGAAGGCTTCCTTCGCGGCCTTCAATGCGTTGACGTGGACCGAAGCAGGCTGGTGAGTCTCCGGGCAGGTGACGATGCGCTGCCCGCGATAGCGCTGAAAGGTGCGAAACACCTTCGCGATTCC
>DASPTY010000221.1:0-3104 GCA_035623175.1 Candidatus Limnocylindrales bacterium
AGCCGGCCGCTCGTCCCGGAGCCGACATAGATCAACCTGCCTCCGCGGTACATCCGGCTGACAATTCCATCCACAGCCTGGGCGATGGCGGGAAGTTCGCGCGTCACTGCAGGCGCGACTTTACGATCTTCGCGGTTCATCAAGCGGACAATCTGCATCGCGGACATATGGTCGAGATTTCTCGATGCTTCGTTTCTTCGTTCTGTTTCGCGGCGTTCTGTTTTTCTCCGCGCTTTCTTGGGCTGGGGCATTCTTAAATTATAGCGGCGAGCCGCGGTGGTTAGGAAATGCGCAGCGAATACAGCAACTCCGCCGCAAGCAAATCCCAACCGCGGGAACGCCTGTGGTAGAACTAGCTTAGGTTCGGCAATCTCCAAAGGCTTGACGCGGGAACGCAAACTCATGGACGTTCTCAAAAAATTGTTTGAAGAGCATTTCCACCTGCCGCTCGAGCGCATCGTGCCGCTGCAGGGAGAGCTTGGCGGCTCGGGGCGGAACATCCTTCGGCTTTCGTCGGGCAAGTTGAACGCGATTGGCGTGCTCTATGGCGTTCGTGAAGAAAATGCGGCGTTCCTTGAATTTTCGCGCCATTTCCGTCGGCATGGATTGCCAGTGCCGGAGATTTACGCCGAGGATTTGAGCCAGGGCGCTTACCTCGAACAAGACCTCGGAAACACGACGCTTTTCGATTTTCTCTCAAAGAACCGGTCCGCGGAGAAAATTGCCCAACCTGTAATCAACGTCTATCGCAAGGTGGTCGAAATCCTGCCTCGCTTTCAGGTGGAGGCCGGGCGCGACCTGAATTACAAGGTCTGCTACCCGCGGGCCAGCTTCGACCGGCAATCGATCGAGTGGGATCTGAACTACTTTAAGTATTACTTTCTCCGCCTCGCGGCGATCCCCTTCAATGAACAGGCGCTCCAGGACGATTTCGGGGAGTTGACCGATTTTCTGCTCTCTGCGCCGAGCGACTATTTCCTCTACCGCGATTTCCAATCGCGGAACGTAATGCTTCCCGGCGGCGAGCCGCATTTCGTGGACTATCAAGGCGGCCGCAAAGGCGCTCTGCAGTACGACGTCGCTTCGCTCTTGTTCGACGCCAAGGCCGATCTCCCGCCGAATTTGCGGCAGGAGTTGCTCAATCACTACCTCGACGCGCTTTCCAAGCACGTCTCCGTGGACCGCGACACTTTTCTGCGGCACTACTACGCTTACGTTTACGTTCGCATTCTTCAGGCACTTGGCGCGTACGGCTTTCGCGGTTTTTACGAGCGCAGGACTCATTTTCTTCAGAGCGTGCCCTATGCGCTGAAGAATCTGCGCTGGCTCCTGCACAACACTGCCCTGCCGATCGAGCTGCCGACGTTGATGGAAGCATTCCGGAGCATGCTTGCCTCAGACAAGCTGCTGGGGTTGGCGTCGGAAGCGCAGAATCTGGTTGTGCGAGTTTTCAGCTTCTCGTTCCATAGGGAAATGCCGAAAGATGAAACCGGAAATGGCGGCGGGTTTGTATTCGATGGCCGGAGTCTTCCCAATCCAGGGCGCGAGGAGCGCTTTAAAAACCTAACCGGGAAGGATGCGCCGGTCGTGGACTATCTGAATCAACAGGAAAGCGTGCACCAGTTCCTTGCGGGCGTGTTGTCGCTCGTAGATGCGACGGTGAGCGCGTACCAGCAGCGCGGCTTCAAGAATCTGATGGTTTCGTTCGGGTGCACCGGCGGGCAACACCGCTCGGTTTACCTCGCAGAGCAACTGGCCAAGCGCCTGCGCGGCAAGAACGGGGTCGAGGTCGTTGTGCGCCACCTCGAGTTGGAGAAGATGGCGCAATGAAGGCCATGGTGCTGGCCGCTGGGCTGGGAACCCGACTGCGCCCCCTCACCGATCACCAGCCGAAGGCACTCGTAGAAATTGACGGGCGGACGCTACTTGAAATTACGCTGACGCGGCTGCGCGACTTTGGCGTCCGCGAGGTGATCATCAACGTGCATCATTTCGTGGACACGATTGAGCAATATCTCCACAAAAACGACAATTTCGGATTGCGGATCGAGTTGTCGCGCGAGGAGGTGTTGCTTGATACCGGTGGCGGCCTGAAAAAGGCGGGGTGGTTCTTCCTCGAAGGCGCGAAGGGATCCGATGAGCCATTTCTGCTGCACAACGTAGATGTGATCAGCACGATTGATTTTGGCGGCATGGTGACGCTGCACAAGAAGAATGCGGCACTCGCCACCCTCGCCGTACAGGAGCGAGAAACGTCGAGGCAATTGCTATTCAACGAGAAAATTCAGCTCTGCGGTAGGCGTGCCGGTTGGGATAAAGCACCCGAGATTGCGCGGCCATCGGCGAATTTGAAGCCGTTGGCCTTCACCGGGATTCACTGCATGTCACCGCGCCTCCTCACGTTCATGACCGAGGACGGCGCGTTTTCAATCATCGACACGTATTTGCGGCTTGCTGCGCAGGGTGAACTGATCCAGGGCTTCCGCGCGGACGAATTCTACTGGCGCGACCTGGGAAAGCTTGAGCAAGTCCAGCAGGCCGCTCAAGATTACAAAAACAAACGGTTTATATGATCGGTAAGAAAGGCCGTCTCCCGAAGGAGCTCGGCCCCCCAAATTCCAAACGCCAAGAATTAATGAGCCGCTTCGGTGGCCAAGCCCAGGCCCTTCATGACGGCGTCATGCACCGCAGGACGCACCTGCGCGATTCGCGAGTTCTCGCGAGTCGGATAGACGCGATTTGTCAGTAGTACAACGAACAAATCGCGGTCCGGATCGATCCAAATCGTCGTGCCGGTGAAGCCGGTATGGCCGTAGCTGTGCGCGGAAAAATAATGGCCACTTGAGCCGCCCTCTGTTGGCACAATCCAGCCGAGCGTGCGCGTGTTCTTCGCCAAAGCCTGCGGCACGGTGAATTCGGCAATCGTGGAGCGTTTCAGGATGCGATGATGCGCGTAAACGCCGCCATTCAGCAGCATCTGGCAAAATGCGGCAAGATCTGGAGCCGTACTGAAGACACCCGCGTGGCCCGAGACTCCGCCAATAGCGTAGGCATTTTCGTCGTGAACTTCGCCTTGCACGAGGCGATGCCGCCAGCGCTCATCC
>DASPTY010000222.1:0-2545 GCA_035623175.1 Candidatus Limnocylindrales bacterium
AAGACCGACTGGCGCGAGGCTCAGGCCAAGGAAAAGGAACTAATCGCGGACGCAAAAGCGGGGAAGCTTTCAGCAACGAGGCAGGCGTTTGCCCGTCTTCCCTTCCGAGAGGCTGCGGAGCGGTTCCTGCAAGATCGCACTCCACAACTCGCTCCCCTCAGTGTCCGCACCGAACGAGAGCGGGCGAAGATCATCAATCAAGCGCTTGGGGACATGCAGGTTGCCCGTATCACTCCCGACACAATTCTTGCCTATGTCAGAAATCGAAAGTCGGCTGGCATCGCCAACGCAACTATCAACCGCGAGCTAGACATTCTCCGAGGCGTGCTGAAAAAGGCAAAGCGCTGGTACATGTTTGCCGATGAGATCAAGCCTCTGCCCTTGCGCGAAAAGGTTGGCCGGGCGCTCAGCTACGATGAAAAGCTGCGGCTCCTCAAAACCGCCGGCCTGCGTCCTGAATGGCAGAATGCAGCCTGGGCGGCAACTCTCGCCCTGAACACGACCATGCGCGGGTGCGAGATCAGGCAACTCCGCTGGCGGGACGTGGACTTGCTCGAAAAGACGCTGGTGATCCGCAAGAGCAAGACCGAGGCGGGCGAACGGGTGATTCCGCTGAACAACGATTCGTGGAATACCGTCCTAGCGCTCTACAGACGCGCCAGAGAGCTTGGAGAGGTTCAAGCTGACCATTACGTATTCCCCGCCTGCGAAGCCTCTCATTTCGACCCCACGCGGGCACAGGCGACTTGGCGGACTGCATGGAGGAATCTCACGCGACTTGTGGCTTGTCCCGCGTGCAGGACACAGCAAAATCCGGCCAAGACCTGCTCCAACGCGAAGTGTGGGGCTAACATTGAAAAGGTCAAAAGCCCCCTGGCGGGACTTCGCTTCCACGATCTGCGGCATCATGCCATCACTGAGCTAGCCGAATCTCAGGCCAGCGACAGCACGATCATGGCAATTGCCGGACACGTCTCTCTGAAGATGCTCCAGCACTACTCTCACGTGCGGATACAGGCAAAGCGAACCGCGCTCGAAGCACTCTCCATGACGCAGCCTGAGAAGGTCAAATCAGGGGGTGAAACGGGGGGTTACGACACAAAGAACGACACAATACGGCAGACGCAGCCTGAGCCGGTTCCGCAAGTGATTGAAAAGATGGTGGAGCTAGTCGGGATCGAACCGACGACCTCATCGTTGCGAACGATGCGCTCTCCCAGCTGAGCTATAGCCCCGTGATCCGGATGGACAGTGAACCAGCCCATTTTAGCAGTGGCGCGGGAATAGCTCCAAGCCGGCCGACGAGTGCCTGTGTAGATATCAGAAGCAGCACACGGTCCGGAAAACGCCTTGACGAAACCTGCTCTGCCACGTCTAACTAGTACTTGGGCGCGGGTCGTCCTCCCGCTGGGGTTCTGCCTATGTTCTCGCAACTGGATCTCGTCACCGTTCGCCGGCAGCGCTGGGTACGAATGGCGTCCGTTCTCGCGCACGCGCTGGTGCTGGCCTGGTTCCTGCACGAACCCGAACCGATGCTGCTCAATCCCGTGTCCGTGGCTCTGGGAAAAAATGGCAATTCAATCACGCGTTTGTTCTGGCCCAGCAAGAATCCCGACGACAGCACGCACTCTTCATCCGATGCCGCGACCGAGCGCTACCGTCGGCAGCGTCTCGGCCACGAGAAACTGAGCTGGAAAGCGCCCTCGCAATTGGCGAAGCTTCCGCTGCCGCAAAAAGCGATCACCCGCGCCGACCCGCAGGACAAGGCTGACGCCCAGACCCTCTCGGCCCTCGGCCACGGCGTTCAGGCTGGACTTCCCTACGGCACCTTGACCAACGGCCGGTTCTATGGCGACGAACTGCGCCCCGCTCTCCCCATTGTGACGTCCGATCCGTCGTGTATCCCTGGCAATTGCCGGAGGCCGCCGGCAACGAGGTCATCGAGATCACGATCGACGAGAGCGGACAAATCACTCGCAAGATTGTGCTGCAAAGCCTGGGCCCGGAAATTGACAGCCGTTGCCTGGCCGCACTCGGCAACTGGCGCTTCCATCCTGCCACGCATAACGGCTCGCCCATCCCGTCCAAGCAGGACGCAATTTTTCCCTTCAAAGCTCGCGGCTAGCCCCCACAGGAGTTCAGCGGACTGATCTCGTTCGCACCCCCGCGATATCGCTCTGCGATGAATTTCACGGCAGCCTTCAGAACTTCGGCGTGCAATCCGGGTTTCAGGTGATCGAGAGCGATACGCTCTCAGGGAAATTCGCAACAGTCATCGAGCGGCGCTCGTCACCGTCAATGCTGGCTATTGGGCCAATAGCCACCTCCACATATTTTTGGAGAAGAGACTATGAAGAACTGCATTCGCCTGTCCCTTTCACTGGCCCTGCTTTGCGCCGCATTCAGCACGGCCAGCTTCGCATCCTCTATGTACATCGTGCAGGGCATTGCCGGACGAAATTTCGCCACGGTTTCAGATCCCGCCTTTCCCGTGGACATTCTGATCAATGACGAGGCCTGCTACGCGCGCGGCATTGCCTTCGGA
>DASPTY010000223.1:0-2230 GCA_035623175.1 Candidatus Limnocylindrales bacterium
AAACTTCGCTACCGCTCCACGTTTGGCCTCACCTTGAGCGACAAAGGCTGGATCGGTTTCTCGAAATCGCCTCATTCCAACGCGGTCTTCTCCGGGGAAATCATTTTCGACGGGCGAAAATTCTCCGGCGAGCCTCTCGGCTTCGGCGTGCTGGGCCACAACTCCGGCTACCGTCACCGCACCTATTGGCGCTGGATGCATGCCTACTTCGCGAGCGAGCATGGGACTGCCAGCACGCTTGAAGCGCTGGTCTACGATTTGCCCTTCGGCATGGTCTTTCGCAGAGCCGTTTGGTGGCACGGCGGCGAACCGATCTTTCTCCGCCGCATCGAAGAAAGAGAAATCGTGAACGCGCCTGGCAAATTGAAATGGAGCTTCAGCGGAACAGCGCCGGACGGCGTGCGCGTTGAAGCTGCTATCGAAGGCGTCGCGCCGGAAGTGCATCATCTGCCTTATCTGAAAACGGATTGCTCCGGCACTTTTCCTGTGGCGAATGCAAGCCTGGCTCGCGCGCAAGTGCGCTTCGGAAGAAATGGTGGCGAACGTCTCGAGACGGCCACGGGCGCGGTCCTCGAAATGGGAGGAAATTGAACTTGGGACAATCTTCAAAGTGGGACGCCACCCTTTACGACGAGAAACATTCCTTCGTCTGGAAAATGGCCGCGGGGCTTCTCGAACTGCTCGACGCCAAGCCCGGCGAACGCATTCTGGACATCGGCTGCGGCACTGGCCACCTGACCGCGCAGATCGCCGCGACCGGTGCTCAGGTCACCGGCATCGACCGCTCCGCGGAAATGATCGAACAGGCCCGCGCCGCACATCCTGCTATCCATTTTGAAGTCGCCGACGCCCGCGACATGACTTTTCCCGAGCCGTTCGACGCCGTTTTCTCCAATGCCACACTGCACTGGATCACCGAACCCGAGCGCGCCGTCACTGCCATCGCTTCCGCGCTTCGTTCCGGTGGCCGCTTCGTCGCCGAATTTGGTGGCAAGGGCAACGTGGCCGCGTTGATGGCTGCATTTAAGCGCGCCTGGAAAAATGTGAACGGATCGCAGCCTTTCCCAAATCCCTGGTATTACCCCAGTCTCGCGGAATACGCTTCCTTGCTTGAACGCCACGGCCTCGAGGTCACCTACGGCACGCTCTTCGATCGGCCTACGCCGCTCGAGGACGGCGAGCGGGGCTTGCGCAATTGGGTGAACATGTTCGGCGGAGCCATCGTTGCGAATTTGCCTGCCGAGATTCAGGAGCGGTTGAAGTCCGAGGTCGAGCGAGAAGCCCGCCCGCATCTCTTTCACGACGGCCGGTGGGTCATGGACTACCGTCGTCTCCGCATTGTTGCGCGCAAGCTCTGAACGCTTGGGTGGCGAAGACCGCAGGTCTGTAGGCCGGGCGCTACAGGTTGGCGGCACGTAGACTTAGATGAATCCATTTCTGAAACAAGTACAGGATGGAACTGCCTCAGGTGAGGAAGCAGTATTGGGAGACGGATGGTGGGGCACCCTCCGTGTACATTATATCGGAGTAATATTCATGAATGGTATCCATGGTTATGTGCGGGTGGAGGAGTCTTTACCTTCGTTTCTAACCATTCGAAAGTTCCCGGCACTGGCTCACTGTCCTTGTGCTGTGTGGAAATTCGCCACAAGCCCTTGCGTGGCGCTTTACACCCCTCGGCGCCCGTGTTAACCTTGGTTCCCGTACCGCCATCCTAGCGCCAGGCGGCTGGGCCTCTGACGAGAACCTGCCAAACGTGTGTTGTTTCTGTCTGTTACGGGCAGAAACGTCGCGCCGAAGAACCCTCCCTCGAGGAAAGGTACGTCGTCTCTCTTCGCGCACTAACATCCCGGCCCCCATGTTTCCGGTCTTAGGCGTAGTATGTGCGGATGCACAGCGCGAAGCAGAAGTACACGACAAAAGGGGACCCCTTGCTCAAGCTGCGAAAAGTCGAAATCGTCGGCTTCAAATCGTTCTGCGAACGGACGATAGTCACCTTCAGTGGCACCGGCACCACCTGCATCGTCGGACCCAATGGCTGCGGTAAGTCGAACGTCGTTGACGCCATTAGCTGGGTTCTGGGCGAGCAGAGCCACAAGACCCTCCGCGCCGAACGCATGGCCGACTGCATCTTCAACGGCACCACGAAGCGTCCCCCCATGGGCCTCGCCGAAGTCACCCTTACCATGGAAGATCCGGAACTCGCCGACGCCGCGCGGTTCGTCCTCGA
>DASPTY010000224.1:0-5076 GCA_035623175.1 Candidatus Limnocylindrales bacterium
CTGTCCCTAACTGTCATAGTGTCATAGGACAGAGGGTCATTCATGCTCCTGCGCATCAATTTCAAGTCCGGCAAGCCCGCCTATCTTCAGCTCGTGGATCAGGTCAAAGCTGCGGCGGCCTCCGGCGAACTGCGGCCGGGCGAGGCGCTGCCTTCCATCCGGCCGCTGGCGGAGGAACTTCATCTCAACCGCAACACGATCGCGAAGGCGTATGCCGAGCTGGAAAGTTTGGGAGTGATCGAAGCGTTGCCCGGGAAGGGATGCTTCCTGAAGCAAAACCAGTCGCCGTTGCGCAAGGAAATCCGGCGCAAACTGCTCATCGAGGAGATCGATCAGGCCATCGTGATGGCGCACCACCTGCAAGTGCCCGGGGCGGAATTCTTGGAATTGATCGAGGAGCGCATGAATGCGCTCGAGGACAAGCGTCGCGCGAACGAAGAGCATAAGGAGAAATGAACGATGGAATCACCCACTCCCGTCATCCAAATCGAGAATCTTGACTACTCGTACGGAAAGGAGGAGGCAGTCCACAACTTGAGTTTGCGGGTGATGCCGGGCCGGTGTTACGGCCTGTTCGGGCGCAATGGCGCGGGCAAGACCACAACGATGAAGTGCCTGCTGAACCTGCTGCGTCCGCAGCGAGGGCAGGTGCGCGTCTTCGGGCTCGATCCGGCGAAAGACGAAGTGGAGGTCAAGTGCCGGCTGGCATATGTGCCGGATCAGGTCGCGTTTTATCCGTGGATGAGCGTCCGGGAGACACTGGATTATCTGGCCTCTTTTCGGGGGCACTGGAACCGGAAGAAGGAGCAGGAACTGTTTGACCGATTCCAGCTCGATCCGGCCAAACGTGCGGGCGCTCTCTCGAAAGGACAAAGGACGCAACTCGCGCTGATTGCAGCGATTTGTCCGGAGACGGACCTGTTGGTGCTGGACGAGCCTACCTCGGGCCTGGACCCCATAGTGCGGCGGGAGTTCATCGAGACGGTGATCGGTGCGTACCAGGAAGGCAATCTCGGCAACCGCACGATTCTGGTGTCCACACACCTCATCACGGAGTTCGAAGGACTGATTGACGATTTCACAATCATCGACCGAGGCGTTTCGGTGCTGACGCTTGAGGCCGACGAGGCGCGCGAGCGGTACCAGCGAATCCGCGCGAGGTTCGCGGAAGCTTTACCGGAGCTCGATTTCCGGGCTGCTTTGCACGTGCGCCGCGAGGGGCGCGAGTTGGAGCTGATCGTCAACGGCACTGGTCCGGAATTGCTGGAACGCCTGCGTCAGCACGCCCCCGAAGCGCTCTCGACCGAGGCGTTGACGCTTGAAGAAATCTTCGTAGCGGCCTTGAAATCATCGGAGGCCCGATGAACGCACGAACCGTAAGAATCAAGAAAGAAGTGCGGGCGCTGTTCTGGCCCTGGTGCGCCGTCATGATTGCCGGGGGGCTGCCGATGCTGTTTCCTCACTCCTCTGCTGCCGCGAAATTGAACGTGTTGAGCTTTTTCTTTGGGCTTCCGCTGCTGGCAACGCTCTCGCTCGGGAATGAATTCTATCACCGCACTTTTTCGCTCTGGCTTACGCAACCCGCCAGCCGCATGCAACTTTGGAGCGAGAAGATGAGCGCCATGTTTGCCGCGGTACTTTCCGCGGGATTAGCCACTGGGATCGGCATGTTCTTCTTCGCCCTGCCGGAGATGAACCTCACCTATAACAAGGTGGCGGCAGTTGCTTACGTCATCGTCACCATGGCTTCGGCCACTTACTGGACGCTGGCCGCCAGGTCCACCGTGGGCGGTTTCGTTCTGATCGGTTGCATCTTCTGGCTGTTCTATTTGTTTGTTGGAGAAATTGAGAACCTCCAGAAGCGGGACGGCGTGTTTTATACCGTCCCTACACCCACGGCAGCCATCATCGCCATTTCCGCCTTCGGCATCTGCTTTTCCGCCCTGATGCTCTGGCTAGGCGCGCGAAAGCTGGCGCGATTCCAGGTTACGGGAGGAACCAGCGGCGAAGATTTGCTGATGGCGGGCCCGTCGCTGATGCCGGAAACTTTGGTGGAATGGTTCCGCTGCCGGCCCTCGGGTGCGTTTCTTAACCTAATCCGCAAGGAATTTCGATTGCTGCGGCCAGTCTGGGTGATCGAACTGTTTGCGGTCGTCTATTTTGCTTTCCTTGCGATCTTCCGGCTGTTGCCTTCTCCTCCCGTGATGCTCCCGGGGACTGTGCTTCAATGGGTCATGTTGGGTCCACCGGCGATGACCTGCCTGGGGCTGGGGGGACTTGCCGGAATTCTCTCGCTGGGGGAGGAAAAAAGGTCGGGGACGCACGCCTGGCACATGACCTTGCCCATTTCCGCGCGCCGCCAATGGCTCATCAAGCTGCTCATAGCCCTGTTTGCGGGGCTGGCATGCACGGTGCTGTTTCCCGTCCTGACCATGATTGCAATCGGATCCTTTTATGGATCGCCGTTGATGTATGTGCACGTCGGTGTCTTACAGGATGATCTCATCCTGATTCCCATTCTGATCTTTACGTGCTTTTGGTGTGCGTGTGCGGCAAATGGGACGGTGCGCGCGGCGACCTGGGCCTTACCGGTTGCCGCGGCGATCTTTTTTGCCAGTTCAGGCGGCGTGTGGCTGGGACAGGAATTGGCCGGGACCACGGGAAGTCTGAAAGATTTTCTTGTTTCCTCGTTCCACCTGAGTCCACTGGCATTCACCGCCACCGCCGACTACGCCCGCAGCCATGTGCTGTGGCTGTTTATTCCTACGTTGCTTTTTGCTCTGGTCCAAAGTTACAGGCTCTTTCGAACGCCGCCGCAGGAGAGCGCGATGTGGGTCTTGCGATGTATGTTGCCGCTGGTGCTGGTGACGATGCTGTGGAGTTTTTCCACCTACGCTGGATTCGTTGCCTCGCGGTGGGAGCCGTTCGAGGAAACCCGCCAAGCGCTCAATAAATTTCAGCCAGGTACGGCGAAGATCGAACTCACCGGGGAGGATCTAGCCAGAACCTCTGCGCTGACCGCGCCCACACGTCGCTGGCTGAAGCGTTCCAGCATCACGGTTGCTCCCGTGCGCTCTCGGATGACGGCCTATCTAGCCTCGATCCGTCTTGCGAGCGGGGTGGAGTGTCGGCTGACGGTTACACCCTACGGAGCCTCAGCGGCATCCTGCGCAGATAAGGCTCCCTAATCTAAAATTGCCGCGCAGACTGGATGGAAGGAGGCCCAAGACCAGCACAGGCACGTAGCTGCGTTGGGAAAAACCTGGATTCGTGCGGCCAGGTTTCTCCCTCGCTGCTTCTGGGGTAAGCTTTGTGCGGAGGTGCCGAGATGGCAAAGTACGCCCTCCTGATTAACGGCAAACCGTACTCGGTGGAAGCAGGGCCGGACACCAACTTGCTCTCAATCCTGCGGGAACAACTGGATTTGACGGGCACTAAATACGGCTGCGGCGAAGGCCAGTGCGGCGCATGCACGGTCTTGATTGACGGTCGCGCACACCGTTCCTGCGAGACGCCGGTTTCCGTCATTTCTGGAAAGCCCATTACGACCATCGAGGGACTTGCAGAAAATGACCGGCTGCATCCGGTGCAGCAGGCTTTTCTGGATGAAGGCGCAATGCAATGCGCCTATTGCACTTCCGGAATGATCATGGCCGCGGTCTCGCTGCTGAATAACCGGCCGACCCCGACGGATGCGGAGATCGTGCAATTCATGCAAGGCAATATCTGCCGCTGCGGGACGTACCCGCGAATCGTAGCGGCCATTCGCAAAGCCAGCGTGGCCGGCAGGGAGCGGCGGCCATGACTACGAAAAACGAATTCGCCGCAGCTCTGGAACCGGAACGCTACGAACTTCATTCCCCTTCGCCTGTCCTCTTTGAGAGCACGCGCCGGGAGTTCTTCAAATTCTTTGGCGCTGGCATTTTCGTGGTCTGCGCTGCACCAAACGTCGCGGCTTTGCAGGAATCCGGCGGCGGCCGCCGCAACAGCGAAGATAACCTCCCGAAGGAAATCGATGCGTGGCTGCACATTGGTGAAAAAGGCGAGATCACCGCGTTCACGGGAAAGGTTGAGGTCGGTCAGAACATTCGCACTTCGCTGTCGCAAGTCATCGCGGAAGAGCTGCGCGTGCCGCTCGCTTCAATCCGGCTGGTGATGGGTGATACTCAACTCGTGCCGTTCGACATGGGCACATTCGGCAGCAGGACGACGCCGGTCATGAATCTGCAATTGCGTCGTGTTTCCGCCGCGGCGCGTGAAGCCTTGATTGCCATGGCCGCAAAGCAGTGGAACGCGGATCCGGCCAAACTGACGGCCGAGAACGGAAGAATCCTGGACGCAGCGTCGAAGCGCTCCGCGAGCTACGCGGAGCTCGTCAAGGGCCAGCAGATTACGCAACTCCTGCCGGCGGAAGATCCACTGATTCCCGCATCGCAATGGAAAGTTGCAGGCCAGCCAGTCCCGAAAGTGGACGGCCGCGACTTTGTCACCGGCAAGCATCGCTATCCTTGCGACCAGACCCTGCCGGACATGCTCTATGGCAAGGTCGTCAGGCCGCCGGCGTTCGGCGCGACACTCGTCTCTGCGGATATCCATGCCGTGGAGCAGATGCCGGGCGTGACCGTAGTTCGCGACGGCAATTTCCTCGGTGTGGCCGCACCCACAAGTGCGCAGGCAGAGAAAGCGGTCGCAGTCATCCACGTGGAATGGAAATCAGATCCACAACCGTCCACCAAGGAATTGTTCGAATACCTCAAGAAGAATCCGCAACCCCGAGGGGAGCGGTACGACGACGCGCGCTATGAGACAGGCAATGTCGCACAGGTCTTCTCAACTGCCGAACACAAATTGAGTTCCACCTACAACATTCATTACATCGCCCACGCACCGTTGGAACCTCGGGCCGCCCTGGCGCAGTGGAATGGCGATCAGCTAACCGTGTGGACCGGCACGCAACGGCCGTTCGGCGTGCGCAGCGAACTGGCCACCGCGTTTCACCTGCCGGAGGACAAGGTGCGCGTGCTGATGCCCGACACGGGCTCTGGTTACGGCGGAAAGCACACCGGCGACGCAGCG